>JACZJK010000018.1 GCA_014860575.1 Bacteroidales bacterium | reverse complement strand
GGGCAGGGAGTTAGAGGCAAGACACAAGAGACAAGAGACAAGACACAAGACACAAGAATCAAGAGAGATACGACACTCATACCTTCAAAGGGCTCTGAAAAAAGCCGACTTACACTTAAACCTGTAATTCCTTTCTGAATCGAAGCCGGAAAATCCAATCCGGCATTTCTTGTATTTTTGGAGAAAGAATAAGGCACTTAGACACTAAGCATACTAAGATTTCACTAAGATTATTTTTAACTGGCCCCGATTTGCTAACTGCCCATTGCCGACTGCCAACTCATCGCAGAAGGCTTTTCAGTTACGATTAGAAATTTAGGTGCTAAAAGTGGTAACAATATAATCAAGCTCGAAAATGATCAAAAAAACCATAAACAGCGAACGTATCCCCATCAAACTCTGGCTCAATGAAGTGGAAGAAGGCGCCCTGAAACAGATGAAAAACCTGGCCAACCTGCCCTTCTCATTCCGGCATGTGGCCATCATGCCCGATTGTCACGAAGGTTTTGGGATGCCTATTGGCGGGGTGCTGGCCACCAACGGTGTAATCATCCCCAACGCGGTGGGTGTTGACATTGGCTGCGGAATGTGCGCCATCAAAACCTCCCTGCCAGATATTAATAGAGATGTACTGAAAAAGATTGTTGGCGAAGTAAAGCAAAGCATTCCCCTTGGGTTCAATCACCATAAACAAAATCAGGATTACACTTTAATGCCTGCCGGTTATGACGTTGACAACATGCCGGTGACAGCAAGGGAATACAACAGCGCCCTCAAACAGGTCGGAACGCTAGGCGGAGGCAATCATTTTATCGAGTTCCAGAAAGGCTCGGACGGCCATATCTGGATCATGATCCACTCGGGCAGCCGTAACATTGGCAAGCAGGTGGCTGATCATTACAACCGTCTGGCCGGTAAACTGAATGAGCAATGGGGCAGTCCGCAAACCAAAACCATGCAACTGGCTTATCTTCCGGTTGATTCGGTTGAAGGCCAGGTGTATATCAGCGAAATGAACTACTGCATTGATTTTGCCCTTGCGAACCGAAAGCATATGGCCCAAAAGGTTTGCGAGATACTGAATGAGGCAAGCGGCTGTGATTTCCTGGATTTTGAAGGCCACGACATGATCAACATCGCCCATAATTATGCAGCCTTGGAAAAGCATTTTGGCAAAGAAGTTTTTGTACACCGCAAAGGTGCGACCCGGGCGGGGAAAGGTCAGTTAGGCATCATCCCGGGAAGTCAGGGTGCACAAAGCTACATTGTGAGAGGCAAAGGCAGCGCCGAAAGTTTTGAAAGCTGCAGTCATGGTGCCGGGCGGGTGATGGGGCGCAAGGAAGCCATCCGCCGCCTCGATCTGCAAACCGAACGCCACAAACTTGAAGAAAAAGGCATACTGCACAGTCTCCACTCCGCCAGCGATCTTGATGAAGCCGCAAGCTGCTATAAAAACATTGATGAAGTAATGCGCAACCAGGATGATCTTGTGGATATCGTGATTGAACTGCAGCCGCTGGCGGTGGTTAAAGGGTGAGGCCTCAGCCTATTCCTCAATAATCAAATAAATATCCTCATCATCCTTCTTCATTAAATATTTCTCCCGTGCGAAGCGGATGAGGTTTTGGGTGTCGGACGAGAGTTCGTGGAGGGCGATGCTGTCCTTTTCGATTTCACTGAGGTAAAATTCTCTTTCCTGCTGGTGCTTATTGAGGGTCAGGTTTTGCTTATAGCGGTACATCATGCTGTTGCGGTCGAAAAACAGCATCCAGATGACAAATGCCAGAACGGCAATGAAATATTTGTTTTTAAGAATTCGTGCAATTTTCTTCCACATGGTTCAGGAAAGCTTTGAGCAAAGATAAACGTTTTAGATAGCGTCAGGGTTTTTTAATTCCAAATTCAAAATTCCAGATTTAATATTCAATATTAGGATAACGAATTGATGTACAGTTAAATCTTGAATTTTTCAATTTGGAATCTTGAATAAAAATCAGAGTCCAATTTCTTCGGAAATACCCGCCATCGCATTGATGGAGAGTTCGGCAAACTCGGGAAGCGGAATACCGATTCTCTCACATTCCATGATGGCCTCACGGTTCACAGAGGCAGCAAAAGCCTTTTCTTTCATGCGCTTCACCACGGATTTGGTCTTTACCGAAGCTACCTTTTTGTCAGGATAAACCAACGCAGTTGCAGTAACTAATCCCGTGATGGTTTCACCGGCAGCCAGTGCATGATGAAAAACTGTGGTTCGCTCACCACTGTTATTCATTTCATTATGCCGGATAATGGCATCCAGGATTTCTTCATCAATCCCTTCCTGCCGGAGGATGCGGATGGTTTCATGGCCGTGGATTTCAGGTTTGTCGTGGGTGAGTTCCACATCCAGGTCGTGCAGCAAGCCGGCCAGACCCCATTTATTTTCATCTTGTCCGAGCCGCTTGGCAATGGCCCGCAACACCGCTTCAGATGAAAGGCAATGGGCTATTGTTCTGGGGTTCTTAACGTATTCATGCAATAATTCGAGAGCTTTTTCGTGTGTCATTTCATATCATTTATAGCACAGACGCAATGCATTGCGTCTCTACGTGTAATTTCAATGCAGATCCAATCCATGCAACATGTAAATCATGTGCTTGATGCTTTTAAAGATTTCGGTTGTGTATTCCTGTATGGCACGAACGCTGCCGGGCATATTGAATACCAATGTGCTGCCCATTACGCCGGCAACGGCTCGGCTCAACAGGACATTGGGTTTATCCTGTCCGTATTTCAACCTGATTTGCTCCATGATGCCTGGAATTTCTTTGTCCAGGAGCGTTCGGGTCACATCTGGTGTAATGTCACGGGGACCGATACCAGTGCCACCGGTGGTGAAAACTACATCAAATTTTTTATTGCCCGCTTCAACCAGTTTCTGGCGGAGTTCAACTGCATCATCGGGAATTATCTCAGTTTCGATGATGCTTTCATAGCCGTTTTGGCGAAAGAATTCTTTCACCAGCTCAGCAGTTCTCGGGCCACTGCGGTCTTCATATTCGCCTCGGGAAGCCCTGTCGCTGAGTGTGAGTAGGTAAATTCGCATCACCCTGGGCAGGTATTGTATTTCATCGCCAGGTTTGATTTTGCCGTTTTTAATGGTGCGGCAAAAAATCCCTTCCTTTGGCATCACACAATTACCAACTTCACGATAAATGGCACAACCATCACCATGGCACCTTTTGCCAATTTGCGTGACTTCCATTTCAGTTTCGCCAATAACAAAACGGTCGAGTGGGCGGGTAACATGCAGTGCGACACCTGTTGTGGTAATGTTTTCGGCAAATTCACCGGGTATGAATTCACGGTTGGCTTCCTTCCCGAATTTTTCCATGCTCTCTGTTGCCAGCAGACTGATCTGCCGGTTCCAGTAACCGGCATGAGCATCACCCACCACACCTTTTTCATTGATCTCAATAAAGTCAACCGGCTTCTTAATCGTTCCCTTTTCTTCTGAAATATTGACTGATATTACTTTAATTTCCATTGTTTTTTTTGTTGCCACGGACTCACTGATAATTATTTAATAACACTGGCTCGCATTGAATCTTGAATTTTGAATTTTGAATTTTGAATTAAACTTTCGTCTTCTCCACCAGCCTCACATGCTCAATCACCATCTGCTGATCCACTGCCTTGCACATATCATAGATGGTGAGCAGTGCGACAGAGACGGCAGTGAGCGCTTCCATTTCTATCCCGGTTTTACCGGTGCAACGGGCTGTGGACTTAACATGAACACCGGCATCTCCCAATGTAGTTTCTATGGCAATTTTTGTGATCGCCAAAGGATGACATAACGGAATGAGTTCACTGGTTTTTTTTCCGGCTTGTATTCCTGCAATTTCAGCAACTGTAAGCACATCGCCTTTTTTCATCATATTATCTTTGATCAGTTGCACGGTTGCTGGTTTCATACGTATGAAACCTTCGGCGATGGCCTGCCGCACCTGATCGGGTTTCTGGCCCACATCCACCATGTTGGCTTTGCCCCGGGCATCGGTATGTGTTAATTCATTCATATTTTGGGTCTTAACCTCCTATATTATAAAAACGTCCGCTTTGGTTAATTGTTCCGCAGGCGGGTTTGTTTTCGAGCGCGGCGAGTAAGGCATTTCTTGCACCAAGCTTTCTCACATCAAAATCCTGCTCACTGAAGAGACAAGGTTTTATCATGCCATTTGCTGTGAGCCTTAAACGGTTACACAGACTGCAATTACCGCCAATTCCACCTTCCACCTGGTAAAACTCTCCTGTATGCAAATCCATCTGATGAATAAAACGCACCTCCAATCCATTTTCTCTGCAATACTCCTCCACTTGTTTTGCATCAGGCTCATCTGAACTCTTCTCAATCACACAATTCACTTTAATTGGTTCGAGGCCAGCCTTTTTGGAGGCTGTAATTCCCTGAAGAACACTGGCAAGTTCGCCGGTTCGGGTTACAAGCCGGTACTTGATCGGATTCACTGTGTCAAGGCTGATGTTAATCCGCTGAAGCCCTCCATCCACAAGGGGTTGAGCAAATTTATCAAGCAACAACCCATTGGTTGTCATACTTAGATCCTCAATTCCTTTAATGCGTGCCAGCATGGCCACCAGTTGAACAATTCCTTTGCGAACCAGCGGTTCACCACCGGTCAAACGAACTTTCTCAACTCCCAGGCTGACAGCCTCTTTAGTCACTTCAACGATTTCTTCAAAAGACAGTATCTCAGTGTGATCCAATATTTGTACTCCTTCTTCGGGCATGCAGTAACGGCAACGAAGGTTGCAACGGTCGGTAACCGAGATGCGTAAGTAATTGATATTTCGGTTAAAGCGGTCGTACATCAGCAAGTTCTCCATTTTTAATTTCTTCGACCCCAATGGGAACACTCATCAACCCAAATGCCAGGTTGAGAGCATTGATGTGTGCCGAACCGTGATATTCAACCGGTGAAACGCTGCCATTGTCATGAAGTAATACGGGAATAAATGACAAGCGTTCTGATTTTTTTCTCCGGTAATCAACTGCCATCGGAAATTTAATAATCACCGGATTATGGTCGTGTCCCATCATTTTCATCAACATAGGCTTAACTAATAACTCAAACTGGTTAAATGATGAAACCGGGTTTCCGGGCAAACCGAAACAGATTTTCCTTTCTGCTGTGCTGCCAAATAAAGTTGGCCTTCCGGGCTGCACGGCAAGGCTCTTAAAATGGAAAGTGAAGCCTGCTTCTTTCAGCACAGCAGGAACAAAATCGTAATCGCCCATGGAAATGCCACCGGTAAGCAGCATTACATCGCAGGTTTCCAATGCTTTTTTAATAAGCGTAAGGGTTTGTCTTTCCTCATCAGGTGCGATGCCAAAATAAGTTGCTTCCACATTCATGGCCCTGGCCTGTGCCATCAGTTGCCAGGCATTGCTGTTTCGGATTTCCCCTGACCCGGGTTCAAATTGTGGTTCTACCAGTTCATCACCGGTGGAAAGAATTCCAACCTTAGCCTTGCGATAAACCGTTGGGTTCACACAACCCACCGAAGCCAGCACGGCAATATGCTGTGGTTTGATCAGCAAACCTTTCGACAATACTTTTTCACCTTTTTTGATATCCTCGCCTTTGAAGCAAATGTTGCCGGCAGTCTTTTCGGCTGTGAACTCAATGAGGCCTTTTGCGGTTACACGGGTATGCTCCACCATGATCACGCAATCGGCACCTTTGGGGATCATCGCGCCGGTCATGATTTTGGAGCATTGGTTCGCACAAACCTCAAATCCGGGAAGTTGTCCGGCAGCAATAATTTCAAGCACTTCCAGCTCATTCTTTAAATCTGCTTTCCGGCAGGCATAGCCATCCATAGCTGATTTGTCGAAAGGTGGCATATCCATATCCGAAACAATGTTCTCAGCCAGCACCCGGCCCAATGACTCAGTAAAACCAACGGTTTCGGTTTCAAGCAATCCTGCATGACTGAGAACTATTTCAAGCGCTTCTTCGAATGTTATCATAGATTTGATCAGATAATCTGGTTTGCAAAGGTACTTAATACGAGTGGAACTGTGTTCTGATTGAATAGATCCAAAAGTCAACCTAAACATTTAGTGTTAGACCAGGTAATAAAAATGCTGATTCCACAAAATCACAGTTTTTTAAGGATTCCAATTCCATAAAATCACACTATTTCAAGGATTCTAATTCCTTAAACCAGGCAAACTTTAAGGAATTACATTCCTAATACGCTAATGATATAATCATTTACAGGGCAATATGGATCGGGAAAGATTTCATAGATTTGTTTGAGTTTATACTTTTCACGAATGAGCGGCGGTGGTAGCATACAAGACATGAATAATCGCTTTCGCGATAACCGCGCTATGCTGGGTCGAAGGAAAATACGGTTCAAATCTGGTGGAGGATTTTTTGATGAAAAAGCTGTCTTCACAACAAACAAAGGTAAACCCGATATTACAACATAGGTTTCAGTGAGCCAAATGGAGGAGGTAAAGAGAAAATTGAAGCAGGAGGCAAGATTTAATCAAGTGGTAGCAGGTTTTATGTTTTTGTTTGCATAATGGTATTGACATGGCTGTAATATAAAATCATGACGTAAAATATTTACAATACAAAAAAATCATACCCTTGTAATTCTTTGGATATTGTGGACACTCATGCTGATCCTAAGCTTCACCATGATGAGGTGGATAGTTCCGAAGGCTTCATCCAAAGTTGTAAAACATGCCAACGATCCTGAGAATGCAGAATTATTGGATGTTCACCCTTTCTGGTTCACTGAGGCTGAAGCCATGAGGGCATTGCAAGCAATGGGCGAACAGGGAAGGCAGCACTACATCAGATTTCACAAACGGGAAGATCTCTTGTTCCCCTTTGTTTATGGGTCGTTTCTGGCTTTTTCACTTTTCCTGTTGAACCGGAAGCGCTTTCAAAAACACAGATTCATATATTTGATCCCTGCTGTTCCTCTGCTGGCCATGATGGCAGACCTGGTTGAGAACCATCATATTGTTCTTCTTACCGGGCAATTTCCTGACCTGAATTCCGGTACCTTGAAAATTGCTGCTATAGCTAACTCAATCAAATGGAGTTCAGTTTCTCTTTCACTTTTGTTGATTGCCATGTTCGTTGTCATTCATGCAGTTGGTATGTTTCGCCGGAATGATATTCATAAATCTGATAAGAACACTTACTAATCCGAATTGTAATAATTGGTATTTATCTGCGGGGCGGTGTAAACCCGGAAGTTTTCAAACAGATCTTGAAAAGGCTGTACAAGTTTTGTATTTTTTGAAGTTAAATCCTTTTACTGCTTCGAACTTTGTTTAAGTCACTTGTAAACCACCTAAATCGTTATTGACCTTCGCACTATCGAAATAACAACTCAACCTTCATAGAAATTCCCATCGTCAGTCAAATAGTTCTGTTTATATTTGCAAATCAGATAATGTTATTAATAAAGAGAGAACGGAACTGGTGTTTCGCCCGGTCTTCAAAACCGGCAGCAGACGGATAAAACCGGCTGTGGCAGGTTCGATTCCTGCTCTCTCTGCAAATTTTTTCGCATGAACTACAGCTATATCAAGCTATGAATGACCACACGGAGGCTTACAAAGGCCTTCCCGGCGTTGATAAACTTCTGGCATCGTCGGAAGTTCAGCCAATGCTTTCCAGCCATGGAAAGGAACTTGTAACCTTTGCCATCAGGCAGGCATTGGATCATTTCAGGCAGCAAATTCAAAAAAAAAATATTTCATCCGATCCCGCTGATATTATTGAAAAGGTCACGAACCTCGTTCAATCTTTCGGAAGCCGCAACCTGAAAAAAGTATATAACGCCAGTGGCGTCATCATCCACACCAACCTGGGCCGTGCGCCTTTCAGTCCCGAAATGTTAAAGGATTCTTTTGAAGTGCTTCAGGGTTATAATAACCTCGAGTTTAATCTGAAAACCGGAACCAGGGGCAGTCGCAACGACCATGCTTCGTCCATTCTCAAATTTTTAACCGGAGCCGAAGATATCCTGGTCGTCAACAATGCCGCTGCGGCCGTGATGATGGTTTTGCGAACCTTTGCCAAAAACCGGGAAGTCATCGTTTCAAGGGGCGAGTTAATCGAAATCGGCGGATCATTTCGAATACCTGAGATCATGGCCGCTTCCGACTGCAACATGGTTGAAGTTGGAACCACCAACAAAACCCGGCTCAGCGATTATGAGAACAAGATCAGCGATCAAACAGCATTGCTTTTCAAGGCCCATAAATCAAATTATGTGATCAAAGGCTTCACCGAAGAAGTGAGTGCAGAAGATCTGGCCAGACTTGGGAAAAAGCACAAGCTTCCTGTTCTTTACGACCTCGGCTCAGGGCTTTTAAGAAAAATAAATCACCCTGCACTTGCGGGCGAACCTGATGTAAAGCAAGCGCTGGCAAGTGGAGCCGACCTGGTTTGTTTTAGCGGAGACAAACTGCTTGGTGGTCCTCAGGCAGGGATTATTGCCGGAAAAAAACAACTCATCGAGAAACTCCGGAAAGAACCCATGCTACGTGCACTGAGGGTTTGTAAAACCACGCTAGCCCTGCTTGAAACAGCTTGCACTTACTACCTGAGTGAAGAAGAACTCAAGAGTAAAAATTTAATCTTTAAAGCTTTTCACAGGGAGAAAACAGAGATTCTTGCAGCAGCCGAACGATTGCAATTAATTCTTAACAAGCATGGAATAGATTCTGAAATCATTCATTCAACAGGCCAATGCGGTGGTGGTTCACTACCCGATGCCGGAATTGAAAGTTATGCGGTGATGATCAGGTTCGGAAAATCGAATAAAGAGAGTTCTGCTTACGCCGAAAAGATGTATCTGCAACTCCTCGCCCATGAAAAACCAGTACTTGGAATCCTTCGAAAAGGAAAAATTTTGTTTGATATGCTCACTATTGATCCACTTGAAATCGAGTTAGTGGGACAGGTGATTGTTGATTCTAACAAAAAGGTTGGTTAATTGTGATGCAGTGATGCGGTGATACAGTAACTAGCAACCAGTAACCAGCAACCTATAACCAGCAACCAATGAAACACCTCATCATCGGCACCGCAGGCCATATTGACCATGGCAAAACATCCCTGATCAGGATGCTGACGGGCATTGATTGCGATACGCATAAGGAGGAAAAACAACGGGGCATCACCATCAATCTCGGATTTTCCTACCTGAACCTACCCGGTGGAGAGTCGGTGGGGATTATTGACGTTCCGGGTCATAAGGATTTTATCAACACCATGATCGGGGGCGCCTGCGGCATTGATCTGGTAATGCTGGTCATAGCCGCTGATAGCGGCATCATGCCCCAAACCGTTGAGCACATGAACATTATTTCGGCGCTTGGGATTAAAAAAGCTGTGGTTGCGCTCACAAAATCCGATCTTGTTGATGAAGAACTTATTGAAATGGCGGAATTTGAAATCGCGGACTTTCTTTCAAAAACAGCTTTGAAGGACGCACCAATCGTCAGGGTTTCTGCTGTTACCGGCAAAGGCAAAGAGGAACTTATTCACTTAATTGCCGCTGCTATTTCAGGCATTGAAGAACGTGAAACAGGCAAGCTTTTCAGAATGTATATTGACCGCATCTTTTCCGTCAAAGGGTTTGGCAGTGTGGTTACCGGATCGGTGATGAGTGGCAGCCTTCCGACAGGGCAGGATGTGTTTCTGCTGCCGGGTTCGAACCAAAAACTCAGGGTGCGATCCATTGAGAGGCATGGAATGACGGTTGAGCGAGTGATAGCAGGCGACCGCGCAGCCATCAATCTTATCGGGTTAAAGCGCGAAGATTTTGAAAGGGGAATGATCCTATGTGATAAACCCGTTGAATCAACACAAATGATTGATGCCTGGGTTCAACTTTTTGATAAAGACATTTCTCTTCCAATCTGGTCAAACGTAATCTTTATTTCCGGAACCTTTGAATGCCAGGCACGCTTGCATCTGCTGAACAAAGATAAGGTGAAGGGAAACGAAGATGCCATTGCCCAGATACACCTCGCCAAGCCCGCCGTACTGATGAGTAAAGACAAATTTATTATCCGCAATTCATCGGAAGACAAAACCCTGGGAGGTGGATATATTATTGAAACCTCTCCCCTGCATCACCGGAAACGAACCGCCAGGCTTATTGATGAGCTCACACGGATGAGTACCAGTATTTTGAGCAACAACAGCCTGAAGGAAATGATCAATGCAGCGCTGAAAAAAGAATTCAGGCCATTTACCTCCGCAGAGATTGCCGTAAGGCTCAATTTAAAAAACGAAGAGATCGCGGCTGAAATTGAAAATCCGGATGCAGAATTTAAATTATACAGGTCTGATGCTGTTGCTATTCTTGTGAGCGGACAATATGACAACTCGTTCAGGGAAAAAATTCTTAAAATCCTGTCTGAAAATCATGAAAAAAATCCATTGTCTGCCGAAGGGCTGGAACTTACTGAGCTATCCGGCAAACTGGCGTTAAACAAAATAAACACAGGCAAAATTTATCTTGATTTACTGCTGAAACAACTTCAGGCAGAAAACCGTCTGGATTGCCTGAACAACACCTGGATCATTAAGGGGCACAAACCAAACTTCGACAAAAAAAGCCTGGAAGAAATCGCATGGCTCGAGCAGGAAATCCTGAGTTTTGGCGAAAACAAACCTGTGCTTTCCGAAATTGAGGATAAGGCAGCAAACCGTAATATACAGAAACAGAAGCTTAAATCATACATGACTTATCTGGCTGTAAACGGGAAAATACAATTCTTTAAATCCGATTTCATCCACAGCACAATCCTTAACAAATACCGAAGCCTTGTATTGAGCCGACTAGCTGAAAATGAAAACGGTGTTGAAATAATGGCATTTAAAGAGTCTTTGGGAACCAAACGTCTGCGTGCGCTCCTGATCCAGATACTGGAATCCGAAAAGCTGATCTGGATGGAAACCGGAGCGGGAGTTGAAACAACATTGTTTATCACTGATGCCGGGAAGGATCTTATTAAGAATAGTCAATAGAAGATATAGATAAGTTGGAAATAATCTATGAAATGAAAACACTAGAGAAAATATTAAACGAAAACGGAGATTGGTATATCGTTGAAATTATAGAAAAATGCGAACCAGTCAACCGTGATGAGGCACAAGAATTACGAAGAGTAAATACTTGGGGTAATCATCATTTGATTAAGGCAAGTTCCATAGAGCAAGCATTTGACAAAGCCGTAAAGATTGGAAGAGAAGGCGAATACAAATTCATAAATGCGGACAAAATTGAGATGGAATGGATTTTCGTCGGAATTGGGGATTTGTTACCGATTTATGAAGACATTGAAGATGGTTCAGAATTAATGTGGACTGATTACGGATTTATTAGCAACCGTAGGACAATGAGAATGCCTTTTGAAAAGAAGGAACTCATGAACTTGATAAAACCAAAACAAAAACCTAATCAAAAAACTTAAGCCGTCAAGGTATAGCCAATCCCACAGCTTCGGAACGGGGCTTAGTGGTAGTTTTTACCTTCACTGCTCCGTGTGGGCTTTGTAGAGGTGGACACAGATGCAACTCGCAAATCCACTACTGTAACTATAGCATTAAAGTTAGCAGTGACATTAGCAACAAGAAAAAAATCAGTTCAAATCAGTGAAATCAGTGTTCTATTTTAAAATTATACGGATAAAACCAGAATAATCCCAATGAAAATCTACCTCGATAATTCCGCTACCTCATTTCCCAAGCCAGCTGCCGTGGTTCAGGCAATGAGCGATTACATTAACAACTACGGAGCAAGCCCGGGGCGTTCGGCACATGCCTTATCCGTGAAGGCTGCCAGGGAAGTGTTTGAAACACGCGAATTGCTTGCCAGGTTTTTCAACCTTGATAATTCCGAAAGGGTGATCTTTTCTGCCAATGCCACACTGGCATTGAACATCGCGATCAAAGGGGTGCTGAAGCCGGGCGATCATGCCATTATCAGCCATATGGAACACAATTCAATACACAGGCCGCTGAAATATCTTGAGCGAAATGGCATCATAGAATTATCAGTTGCCAGGTGCGACAATGCTGGATTTATAGACCTGGAGCATCTGAAAAGCCTTTTTCGTCCGAACACAAAAATGGTGGCCACCATTCATGGTTCAAATGTTGCCGGAACGGTTCAACCCATCAGAGAAATTGGAAAGATATGCAGGGAACATGGAGCGGTTTTCCTGGTAGATGCCGCTCAAACTGCCGGGTTCATTAACATTGATATGCATCAGGATCATATTGACATCCTGGCTTTTACCGGACATAAGAAGCTTTACGGTCCTCCGGGAATTGGTGGCTTGTGCATTAATAAAGATGTTCAAATTGACACTTTCATTCATGGTGGATCGGGCAGCCATTCAGAGTCGGATGAACACCCGGCTTTTTACCCCGACAGGCTGGAAGCCGGAACGCCAAACACTGTCGGCATCATTGGATTGAAGGCTGGATTGGAATACGTGATGAAAAAGGGCCTGGAAAATATCCGGCATTTACAATTGGGATTACTCGAACACCTGATCCGTGAACTAAAGAACCTCGGCAACGTTATTGTTTACGGCCCCGAAGGAACTGAAAGCCGCCTGCCACTTGTTTCCATCAATATTAAAAACATGCTTCCAAGCGAACTTTCTCAAATGCTTGACCAAAAATACGGTATTATGACACGATCGGGTTTGCACTGCTCACCACTGGCGCATAAAACCATCGGTAGTTTTCCGCAGGGAACCGTAAGGTTCAGCATCGGGGCATTCAATACTGAAGACGATATCAATTACACGGCAAATGCAATGAAAGAATTACTAAGCAAAAAATAAGCTGCTATGAAAACTGTTGATGCACAAGGGAAAATGTGCCCAATGCCCCTAATCATGACCAAAAAGGCGTTGAGTGAAATTTCTGAAAACGAAACCCTTGAAATACTTATTGACAATGAAACCTCGGTAAAAAATGTCAGCCGCTTTCTGGAAGAGCACAATATGAGCATTTCTACCGAGAAACAGGGAAAAGTCTTCCGGCTGAAAGTAAGCAAAACCGGAGTTATTCTGGAAGAAACCAAGGCAGAGGATTATTGTAAGACTCCGATGCCGGTTTCTTCGGATTATGTGATCGCAATTCAGAAGAATAAGCTGGGACAAGGGAATGATGAACTTGGTGAGTTATTGATCAAAGGTTTTATCAATACCTTGCCTGAAATTGATAATAGACCTAAATCATTGGTCTTTATGAACTCAGGGATTTTCCTGGCTCTCAAAGACTCACTGGTTATTGATTCTTTATTAAAACTTGAAAAAGAAGGTGTAAAGATTCTCGTTTGCGGAACCTGCCTCGATTATTACAAAAAGAAAGAAGAGCTGGGCGTTGGTATCGTTTCCAATATGTACGACATACTAAATATTTTGAGCAATGCTGCAAAAGTTCTGTATCCATAATGGGGCTAAAGCCCCGGGCCTTAAAGTTTTACACTTGAGTCTCAAAACTTGTGAGGTTGCTGTTTTTTGTCATTCTGAGGGCAGCGAAGAATCTAATTTACAGACAAATAGAGTTCCTTCAATTCGTTCAGGATGACAAGGCCTTGGATATTTAAGTAGCATTTCACTTAAGTTCAGTAAACAAAAGGCCTTAGCCATATCTGTATTTGATTAATCTTGAATTTAGAATGCCTTATCACATTTTTACATTCAGCTCAACCCACCACGTTTTAAAAGCCGAAAAGCTTTTGATTAGCAGAGGAATCAAACATGAAATCATTCCCACACCTAAAAATATTTCGTCGGATTGCGGTATGTCAATCAGGATAAGTCCTGACATTAGCGAACCCAAGACCATTGCAGATGTTCTTGATGAAAACGACATACAATACAGAATTTCAATGCAGCCGTGATGAGGAAAATCATCTTGTTCAAAAAAAATGTTTGCTGAATTATGAAATACGATCTGTTAAGCACAGTTGAATACGGAGGCTGCTCGGCTAAATTACCAGCAGCGGCACTGAGTCAGGCACTCGCAGGATTGCCGGCCACCCCACATCCAAATCTTCTTGTTGATATAGAAACCCATGACGATGCAGGAGTTTATAAAATCAACGATGAACTGGCATTGATTCAAACCACTGATTTTTTCTCTCCCGTTTGTTCAGATCCTTTTGAGTTTGGCCAGATTGCCGCAGCCAATGCCCTCAGCGATGTGTATGCTATGGGCGGAGAAGTCTTAACAGCGCTAAACATCGTTGCATTTCCGGCCAATGTACCACTTGACGTTTTACACGAAATTTTACGGGGTGGGATTCAAAAAGTGATAGAAGCGGGCGGCGTAATCATGGGCGGGCATACCATCGTGGATGATGTTCCAAAATATGGCCTTGCCGTGACAGGCATTGTACATCCTGAAAAAATAATCACAAACGCAGCAGCAATTCCCGGCGATGTCCTGATTCTGACCAAACCCCTGAGCGCAGGGATTATTATGGCCGGGCAAAGGATCGGAGAAGTTAAGCAGGAACATTACCAGGCAGTGTTGGAAAGCATGAAACAGCTCAACAAAGCTGCTGTGCCAATCATTCAGAAATACGGCGTAAAATGCGCCACTGATATAACCGGATTTGGTCTGGCAGGTCATGCTCTCAAAATGGCCAAAGCGTCGTACGTTTCAATAAAGATTTTTGCTGAGAAACTTCCGGTTTTTGAAGGAAGCATGGAATTATTGAACCTGGGTTGCATCCCGGGCGCATGTTTCCGGAATCTTGAATTTACTGAAAATGACTCTTTGTTTGATCCATCATTAAGCTATGAACACAAAATGCTGATCATGGATGCGCAAACCTCCGGGGGTTTATTCATTTGCTGCAAATCAACGGATGCTGACAGCATGGTCAGGGAATTAAGAGAAGCTGGTTTTGAGAAAACAACAGTTGTTGGCGAAGTCATTGACCTGGCTGAAAGGAGCCTGATTTGTGGGTTATGAGATATTGATTTTTCAAAAGCGAATTTGATCTTCCTAACAAAATAATGCTTTTCTTTGTTTATTAAATTAAAACCGGCAATTCATGAAAAAACTATTTACCCTTTTTGCAGCATTCATGCTGGCAGGCCTCTGGCTAAATGCCCAGACGCCCCTTGAACAGGCAGTAAATTTTACCGCGACAGATGTTTTCGGTGTCGAACACACCCTGTTTGATTATCTGGATGATGACAAAATGGTTGTCATCCAGTTTACAATGGTTGGTTGAGCTTCCTGTTTGCAGACTTACCCTGTTCTGCAAGACAGCTATGAGCACTATGGTTGCCATAACAGCAATGTGAGGTTTATGCTGATAAGCCTAAACCACTCCACTGCCGCAATGCTTAATCCTCCCTATTCCAACTATGATTATTTCAAAATTCCAAATCCACCAGGTGGCAGTATCAATGGTACCTACGGGATTGGAGCGTATCCAACTGTAATCATCATAAAACCCAACCGGGCAATTGCTGAGCAGGATATCTGGCCAATCAACAATTCCATCTTAAGATCCAAGATACTACAGCATGGCGGAATCCCGCAGGATTGTAACGCTCTGACATTTGAGCTTACGCTTGAAGTTAATCCTGTTGAGGGCGGAGAAGTTTCCGGTGCTGGCGATTATGCAGCCGGCGCAGCAGTTGAAATTAATGCTGTTTCAAACGAAGGCTGGATGTTCGAAAACTGGACTGATGAATTGGGCACCGTTGTTTCAACTGATGCCACATACTCCTTTACCATGCCCGATAATGACCTGACACTTATTGCCAACTTTCAAATGATGGAATTCGAACTCGTTTTGTTGGTTAATCCTGAAGAGAGTGGCGAAGTAACAGGTGGCGGAATTTATCATTTGGGCGATGAGGTTGAAATCAGCGCTATTCCCTACAATGGATGGGGATTTCTCAACTGGACCAATGAGCAAGGTGTAGAAGTATCATCAACGGCAATTTTCGATTTCACTATGCTGGCAGGTGATCTTACATTGACTGCTAATTTCGAACCTATTTCCGGGCTTGATGAGGTTAGTCAATCAGGATTATTACATGTTTTCCCGAACCCATCCACCGGAATGCTTAAACTGAACATTGACGGTAAGCTAGTTGGTTCGCAGTATGTGATGTATAACCACCTGGGTGAAAATATCCTTTCTGGCCAGTTCCACACTGAAAACATGGTTATTAATATGACTGATTTTCCCACCGGAGTATACTTTATCACAACCACCGGCAGCCTGAAACAATCACTGAAGATCATTAAGAAATAATACTTTCTTAACAGTAAGCGATACTATATCGCTTGCTGATTTTATCGTTTTTTGTCATTCTGAGCGGAGCGAAGAATCTAATCTGGAGATCCTTCGCTCCGTTTTGGATGACAAGATTCGATTTTTTTTGTTTACATAACTAATTATCTCGATATTTGAACTAGTTTTGCAGAACATGGTTATTTATTATACCAATAGCCATTAATAATTAATGAAATCCGGATTAATGAAAAAAACGATACTATTTCTGATAATTTTTGCACTATGCAAATTGACGGTTTTTTCCCAAACCGTTTTCTGGTCCGATAACTTCGACTTTAACCAGGGTTGGGCACTCAGCGAGAACTGGAATATCAGCGGAGGGAAATTGCAATTCAACTGGTCGTCAAGCATTGTCAATTTTGACCTTTCCGCTGTTTCGTCGGCCATTGATCTTGACAACAATATTGAAGATTTGATAATTATCCAAAGTCTCGATGTACTCGGTGCAAGCACCACTCCTGAAGTTGCTGAAATTTATCTGCTTACATCAGGAGAAGAACATTTGCTATGGAGCCATAGCCTGGATGCCGGAGGTTGGGGTTCTTCTTCAGGCACAGAGATTGTTTTTGACATTAGTAATTTCGCAGGTCAGACTGTCCAATTCAAATTCAGGACTTTTGGTCAATCAGCCTACAACTGGAATTGGTGGTGGGTGTTTGACATGAAGCTTACGGCGCTGTATGCAAACGACCTTGCAGCAACAAACATAACCGGCCCGAATATCGTTAGCACAAACACTACCGCTACCTGGACTGTGAAAGTAAATAACCTTGGCCTTCAACCGCAATCAGGTTTTACCGTTTCTATGTTGGATCATAAGACAGGCGAAATGATCGGATCGGTTGAAGTAACAGATACAATTCCGGCACAGGAAACAATGTCAATTGTTTTCGATTGGACTCCAACCGACATTATAAATACAACTTTCTATGCAGTAGTTGACCTGGAAAACGATGAGTTTAATGGAAACGATGCCTCAAAAAGTCATTTTATCAGAGTGAAGCCCGACATAGCTTATTCCTTGCTTGTTTGGGATAATGATAATGGGATATCCTCTATTGTATGCCCCGAAACAGGTGATCTTGTAAGGCCAACCGTGGTTCTGACCCGCGCACTGGATAAGGCCGGAATCGGTTACCAACTCGATAATTCACTTCCCACATCGCTGAGCGAATTTGATGTCATATTCATCTCTCATGGCAATTTTTGTTTGAGTTGAGGGAATACCCCTCCTGGTTCTGTAAATGCAGCAGACCAGCAAAAACTAATCACCTATCTCGCGAATGGTGGTAACCTTTACATGGAAGGCGTGAATGTGGCTAAGAACCACGCAAGTACAAGCCTGAATACCTATCTTGGACTGAATTACCTTCATGACGGAACCAACTGGGAAGTTGCCAGCCTTAGCGGTGCAAACAGCTCGTTAACTGATCAGCTGGATTTTCATTATTTTGGTGGACCCGATCCACACTACAGCGTTGACCGGATGTCAACATCAGTGGGAGAAATAATTTTTAGCTGCGAAGCAGGCTATGGCAGGATGATTAAAAATGAAGGCGAAACCTTTAAGGTCATTACATCCTCAATAATTCTTGGCGCCCTGGCTGACGGCGACGGCCTCAATTTAAAGCCTTTTTTCGTAAGCGAAATGCTAAACTACTTCCTGGGAATTGGCACGGATGAATATGAGGTTTCACTGGCATCAAGCCCGATGCTAGGAGGTGAGGTTCTTGGTGCGGGCGAATATCTGTTGGGATCGTATGTAGAGATTAACGCTGTACCGGCTAGCGGCTGGGCATTTGTAAACTGGACAAACTATTCGGGCATGGTGGTCTCAGTTGATCCTTATTATTCATTCTCTATGCCTGATTATGATCTGACCCTGGCAGCCAACTTCGAACCATTGACCGGGCTTGATGAGCAAGCTATCACGAAGTTTTCAATCTATCCGAATCCGGTAACTGACAGAGCTATGATTCAACTTGATCAACAGCTTATCGGAGCTAGCTATTTCATTCATGATTTGTACGGCAAAATGCTTGGCACAGGTATATTGCGATCGGAAAAGAACAATCTGGATTTAAATCATCTGCTTCCCGGGGTTTACGTTTTTACTGTAGGTGGTAATGTGAACCAATCGCTGAGGATTATTAAGTTATAGGTCTTCACCATTTCCTCTTTACAATTTATAAGCCGGAAAGGGCTTAAACCTTTAAGAAGTTCTACACGACTTTAAAGGGTTTGGGTCACACACATTTGTGCATTTTTCGCTAATAAAAGCATTAATTAAAATATATTTCAGTGGATTATATTTCCGAAAGAAGATCATGGTCGGAACCAAAAATCCATTAGCTTTGTGCTGTCCAACAATTCCTTATCCTTCACTGATTTCAATAGTATAAGATCATAATTCACAATATTTTGAATTAGTTTCTATTTATTAAATCAAACAATTGGCACATGAGAAAAGCCCTACTCATTCTAGCATTGTTTTCACTGTTCAGGTTGCAGGTTTACAGCCAGACTGTATACTGGACGGAAAGCTTTGAAAACAACCAGGGTTGGACACTAGACCAGAATTGGAGCATCGAAGGCGGAATGCTTCAGTTTTACTGGACACCAACCATCAGCAATTTTGATCTTTCGGCCATTTCACCGGTCATAGAACTTGACCCAAACGTTCAGGATCTAATCGTGAACCAGTATTTAAATGTTTTTGGAGCAAGCAATCCATCTGAAGTTGCTGAAATACGCCTGATTACCTCATCATCAGAATTCCTGTTATGGAGTCACTCGCTGAATTCCGGAAGTTGGGGCTCAGCATCAGGTACTGAGGTTGTATTTGATATAAGTGACTTTGCGGGCCAAAGTGTACAGTTTAAATTCAGGACATTTGGGCCTTCCACCTACCAATGGAATAACTGGAATGTGTATAGCCTGGAGGTGACAGCCATATTTCAAAATGATCTTGCTGTGAGCAGCATTGATGGGCCAAACATTTTAAGCGCTGATATCACTTCCGTTTTCAGTGTATCGGTGAGCAATCCCGGATCAGAACCCCAAGCTGATTTCACGGTTTCAATGTTTTGTTACAAAACAGGCAATTTAATAGGAACCGCTGAAATTACTGAAGTTGTAGAGCCGCAGCAAACCGCAACGGTTGAATTTGAATGGACACCCAGCCAGGTTTTAAACACAGCTTTTTATGCTGAAATTGAACATGAGGGGGATGAATTTGAAGGAAACAATAAATCAAAGAGCCATTTCATCAGGGTTAAACCCGAAAATATTTTTTCGGTGCTGGTTTGGGACAACGATAATGGCATAGCTACCATAACATGTCCAGATCAGGGCGACGTGGTCAGGCCTACCGTTGTACTGACTAGAGCATTAAGTAAAACTGGCATTGATTATCAATTGGTAAATGCGCTTCCAAACGAACTGAATGAATATAATATCATATTTGTTTCTCTTGGCGGGTACTGCCTGAGTTGAGGGATTACCCCTCCTGGTTCTGTAAACGCAGCAGACCAGCAAAAACTAAGCAATTACCTGCAAAACGGTGGCGCTCTTTATATCGAAAGTGCAAATGTGGCTAAAGATTTCGAAACTACTGCTTTAAATGATTATCTTGGATTAACTTACCTGGATGACGGCACCGAATGGGAAATAACCCAACTTGAAGGAGCCGGGCTCAGTTTAACCGATCAACTGGAATTCAATTATTACGGTGGAACCGATGCGCATTACAGCATTGATAGAATGGGCACTACCAGCGGTGAAGTGCTGCTTGCCTGTGAAGAAAGCCATGGCAGAATGATCATGAATGAAGGCGAAAACTATACAGCCGTTTCGTCGTCTGCTATCTTTGGAGCTATTGCGAATGGAGAAGGTTTGAACCTGAAGCCTTATCTGATGGCTGAACTCATTAATCAATTCCTTGGCCTAAATTCAGTTTTCAGTCTGAACCTTACTGCCAGCCCGGAAGAAGGTGGAACAGTGGACGGCTCAGGTGATTTTATGGCAGGTTCGCAAGTTGAAGTATCTGCTACACCGGCTATTGGTTGGGAATTTGTAAACTGGACAAACCTCATGGGAATGATCATTTCAACGGATTCAATTTACAGTTTTCAAATGCCGGCAAGCACGATAACACTGATCGCAAACTTTATCCCTCTAACAGGACAAGTGGAATTCATTGTTCCGGCGCTTGTGTCAGCCTATCCAAATCCTTTTAACAATAAGGTCTCTCTTGATTTTGATCCCAGTTTCATCGGATCAGAATTCAGCATCATTGATCTTACAGGAAGAATAGTGTTGAGTGGTATGATCCGCTCAGAAAAAATGCATCTCGACTTCAGCAAGATTAACAGCGGTGTATTTATGCTTAATATTCCTGCTTTTCCCTTCAAACCAATCAGGATTATGAAGAGATAAGCGGTTCGTAAAGAAATCTTTGTTCTGATTGAGAGGTTGTTTCTAAAGGTCAATTCTTGTCATCCTGAACGAAGTGAAGGAACTCTAAATGTCTGTATATTAATTCTTCTCTCCACTAAGAATGACAAAAAACATAAGACTACAGGTTTTGAGGTAACCCTTTTTCGTGTGACCCCAAAGCACAACAAAGTTTATTTTTGTCTGACAATTGTTATTCGACTGCGAACTCGGATTTCACTTAATTTTGGCAAATTGTTGCATTTGAACATTCCGAGAATGAAACACCTGATCCTTGGTACAGCCGGTCATGTTGACCACGGAAAAACAGCCCTGATCAAGGCGCTGACAGGGATTGACTGCGACACACACAAAGAAGAAAAAGAACGTGGAATCACCATAAATCTTGGCTTCGCACACCTGGAATTGTCGGATGAAATTTCAATCGGCGTTGTAGATGTGCCCGGTCACAGGGATTTTATCAAAACCATGGTAGCAGGCGCTTATGGCATTGATTTCGTGCTGCTAGTCATCGCAGCCGATAGTGGGATCATGCCGCAAACCAGGGAGCACTTCAATATCATAAAAATGCTTGGGATCAGGCACGGTATTGTTGCGATCAATAAAGCCGACCTGGTGGATGACGACACTATGGAACTGGCCAAACTCGAAGCCATGGAATTGCTTGAAGGCTGTCCACTTGAAAATGCGCCGGTGGTGGCAGTTTCTTCGGTTACCGGCTCAGGAATTGATGACCTGAGAAGCGAATTATTAAAAATTGCCGCTTTGATTCCCGAAAAAAGCCATGTCTCAAATTTCAGAATGTACATTGACCGGATTTTTAATGTGCGGGGAATTGGTATAGTAGTCACAGGTTCGGTGCTTGAAGGCGAAGTAAGCGTGGGTGAGGAATTGCATCTCTTGCCCGGCGGGCATGGAAAGCTAAAAGTTAAAAGCATTGAACGCCACGGCAGGCAGGTTGAAAAAGTCGCAGCCGGTGATCGAGCTGCTTTGAACCTTTCTGGCTTGAAATACGAGGATTTTGAACGGGGCATGATTCTTTCTTCAAAACTTTTGCAGGAAACCAATTTGCTTGATGCCCAGGTTGAGCTTTTTCCGGGCAACATCAGGATCGGAACCTGGTCGCATCAGATTTTTCACACCGGAACATTCTCATCAAAAGCCCGGGTTCACCTGATCACGAAAAATGAACTGCTTGGTGCTGAAAAAGCAGTCGCACAGATTCACCTCGAAAAGCCTGCTATCCTGCTTGCCAACGACCGCTTTATCCTTCGCAACACTTCCAGCGACATGACTTTTGGTGGTGGTATAATCCTTGATCCCAGCCCCTTACATCATCGCCGCCGGACAGAAAAGTTAAAGAACGTTCTGCAAAACTTTGCCCAGATTATGACTGATCAGGAAAACCTGGCCGGCATGATCAGGTTCGAACTTCAAAAATCAAATACACCACTTTCGATTGATCAATTGGCTTCAAAATCATCCAAATCTGAATCCGAACTTCTAACTATAATTACTGCAAATCCTGGCGTGGCCTATGGTCTTCATTTCGAAGGGAAGGTCTTTCTGGCAGATGAAAACCATGAATCCAATATGGTAAAAGCTGTGTTAGAGAGTCTCCAACACTGGCATCAACAAAATCCTTTGAACGAGCGCGGGCTGGAAGCGCATGAGCTGGCTGGAAAATTCAACATCAGCAGCAAAGGGTTTGATCTTTTCTTCCTGAACCAGATGCTCGGAAAAATGGTACAGACTGGGAAGCTGAAAACGGTGGGGGCAACTTTCGCATTAATGGATCATAAAATAAGTTTCGATCGCAAAGCCGAAGAACAACTGAATCGGGTTGAGCAGATCATACTTGTTTCAGGAATGGTTCGCTCATCATTGAGAGAACTGGAAGCATTCGCTCAGCAAAATCAAATAAGAAAAAGCCAACTTAATTCCCTGCTACAGCACCTGGTGGCAAAAAGCAGGATTTACCTTATCGGCGATGATGTACTGCATGCAAGTATTGTTGACAACGCCCGTAAGTTGTTGCTGGCAAAATTATCCGTCAGTCCGCGTGGCATCAACGAAAAAGAATTCCGCACCCTGATTGATGGTACAAAAAAAGGCGTTCAGTTGCTAATTACACTTTTTCTGAAAGAAGGCATCATCAGCAAGCAAACTTTCTATTTGCTTATCACTGAAAAGGGAAGGGTGAAAAGTGTTAATGTGTGAGGGGTGTTAAAGTGTTAAAATCTGGCGGCTGGAAGCACAGTTGGGACGCAAACCCTGACCAGAGGGAGGGGATGGCGTCCCTTGTTTTATGATATTTAACAATTAAGATTGGCGCTGAAAACCTGAGCGATAATATATATAAACTTTGCTTAAGTTTGCCACTGAAAATCACCATTAACAAAAATATCATGAAAAAATTTATTGCTTTGATGATGCCAGCCATTTTCCTGCTGGCATGTGCTCCTGTGGCTGAGAAAGATCAGGACGAAACCAGTCCCGTTGGCCAGGCCACAATTGATCAACTGATTACTCAACTTGTTGACGAAAATGGCTCCGAACACCAATTCCGCATTGAGCGTGGTGTGAACCAGGCCGCAGCACTCTGGCGCAACAGCGATGGTAGCGTAAAAGATTTTGAAGATTTTGTTTCAGAAAACTTCATTGCCGATCCCAATGAACTGGATTTGGTGTTCGACCGCCTGGCGAATAACTTTGAAAACCTTTATGGCTATATGAACCGCATCACACTGGAGCTGAACCGCCAGATTCATGAACCGCGCGGAGATATTCATAAAATTGATCAGCTTTTTGGGGCCTACAGTCCTTCGGCCCATGTTCAGGATGATTTCTATACAAACAAGATTGCCTTTATCGTTGCGCTGAATTTCCCTTACTACACCCTTGAGGAAAAGAACGAACTTGGTGGTGACTGGGATGCCCGCCAGTGGGGTTACGCGCGCCTGGGAGAAGTGTTCACCGCACGTGTTCCGCCGCGCCTGTTGCAGGAAATGAACCAGGTTTACAGTGATGGAAGACTCTATATTTCAGAGTATAACATTTTTGCCGGAAAACTGCTGAATGAGGAAGGGGAAACTCGCTTCCCGGAAGGCATGAAGCTGTTGGCGCACTGGAATATACGCGACGAGATCAAATCGAACTACGACCAGCTAGGCGGGCTCGAAAAGCAGGAAATGCTTTACAATGTGATGCTGCGCATCATCAACCAGGAAATTCCCAAACAGGTGATCAACAACCCGGATTACCAATGGAATCCCATCAGCAATGAATTATTTCAAAACGGACAGCCGGTTCAGGGCGAACCTGAAGACATCAGGCGTTATGAGCACCTGCTGGCCAATTTCAAGGCGTTACACAATATTGACCCCTATTACCCCAGGCTCGACACCTACATCAAACGCCGCTTTGATGCCAGCATGGAAATTCCGTATGAGGAAGTGGATGCCCTTTTCAGAGAATATGCAGCTTCACCATTATTGCGCGAAACCGGTAAAATGATCAGCGAACGTCTTGGCCGGCCGCTGCGTCCATACGATCTTTGGTACGATGGTTTTAAAGGCAGAAGTGGCGTTTCTGAAGCGGATCTGGATAAGATCACCAAAAGCAAATACCCAACAGCAGAAGCCATGAATGAGGACCTTTCAAGGATTCTTCGTCAGCTTGGTTTCGATGCGGAAACGGCTGAGTTTATAGCTTCAAAAGTTGAAGTTGATCCGGCACGAGGTTCGGGTCATGCCTGGCGTGCTTCAATGCGCGGAACCACTTCACATCTGCGAACCCGCATTGGCAGCGATGGCATGGATTACAAAGGTTACAATATTGCGATCCATGAGTTTGGGCATAATGTAGAGCAAACCATCAGCGTACAAATGGTGGATAATTATTTTGTGAACGGAATTCCCAATACCGCATTCACCGAAGCGCTGGCATTCATGTTCCAGGCCCGCGATCTTGAATTTTTGGGCATCACACAGGATGATCCGATGAAAGAACACCTCGAAGTGTTGGACGCTTTCTGGGATAACTATGAAATGATGGGCGTTTCACTGATTGACATGGCCGTTTGGCAATGGCTGTATGAGAACCCGGATGCAAGTGCTGCCCAACTTAAGGAAGCCGTGATCAGGATCGCAAAAGAAATATGGAATGAATATTACGCCGATGTTTTTGGCGAAGAAGATATTCCGCTGCTGGCCATTTATTCGCACATGATCCAATCGCCACTTTACCTGATGAATTACCCTTATGGTCGCCTGATCATGTTCCAGTTGGAAGATTATTACCAGGGCAAGGACATCGCTGAAGAAACGCAGCGTATCTTTTCCATCGGGCAACTTACTCCAAGCCACTGGATGGAACGCGCCGTTGGTGAACAAATCAGCAATCAACCAATTTTTGCGGCGGCAAAGAAGGCGCTGAAGGAGATTAGAGTTGAGTAGGTTTTCATTCTCATCTAAGTCTGAAGCCACTTCGAATTTCGGATTTTGACTCGTCCCTCTCGAGATTCCCGCTTTAATTCAATTTGGGAATTTTTCCAACCCGTCTGCCAGCGAGGCACGGCTGCCGACTGCAAGCTGTTCGCAGATGGACGTTTCTATGAACTACTACATTTAAAACCTTTTGCGGTAATAAGCCGCCTTTTCTTCATCCTTGAAACGGGCGTAAATATTGTAAAGGTAAACAGCGTATTTCTTATCCGGGTTCTGCTTGTACAAGCGCTCAAAAATATCACGGGCTTTGCGGTAGTCCTCTCCGGCAGCTTCATAACCTTTGAGCAGGCGGGCATACTGGCTTCTGCTTTTGTTGCGCTCGTAGGCTTCTGTTTCAGCATTGTAACGTGCTTCACCGGCTTCAAAATATTTTTTGGCTTTCCATTCCAGGGCAGCAGCGTTGTTACCGTCAAGCTCAAGCAACTGACCAGCAACTGCTTCTGCCTCCTTTTCATTTCCAAGGTTAATGTGAACCAGCATTATTTTTTCAAGTAATTCAATACCCGGTTCGCGACTGAAAAACGGAATCTGAGTTTCAGCTTCTTCCCAGCGACTGGTTTCCAAATACATTTCAAATAAGCGCTCATGTGCACCGGCTTCAACAGCTTCATTCGGGAATTTTTCAATAAAAGTGTTGAGCACCGTCATTTCACGGGAAAAATTTTCTATTTCGCGGTAGTGGTTGATCAAAGCCAGGTAAGTATCGGCGCCCGCAAATCCATAGTGTGTTGAATGGTTGAAATATTCAATGGCTTTATCGTAATCCTTCAAAGCAATAGCAGCATGGCCGGCTTTGTCGTAATATGGGTTTTCCTCAAAAGCGTGGTTATCGTTCCAATTTTTAATGAGGTTCTCGTACTGCTGTAATGCAGCGGTGTAATTGCCTTCATTAAAGGCTTGTTCTGCATTTGTTTGCAAATCGGCGATATTCAGGGTTGTTTTACAACTGTTTAACAAAAGAGATATCGTGAGTGCAATAAGGCAGGTTGTAAATAATTGCTTGCGTATTTTCATGCTGCAAAAATAGGGATATTCGTTTATTTCGGTATTTAATCCATGTGAATCCCCTACGGGGAATTAGTATTGGCTCGGGATGGCTTTACTACGATAGTTTAGCCGCTACGCGGTAATTATCTCGTTATAAAGGATGTAAAACGGAACAACTTGCCAGTAGGGCATATTGTGTTGTAGCAATCAGAAATATACGGTTACCCAAATTAGCAGGCTTAAATGCTCAGTATGTTAAAATCTCATTTAATCCTTTTTTAATCTTATTGAGTTCCTCACGGCTGATTTCACCAATTTTACTAATAAATCTTTCTTTTGAAAGGGTTCTGATTTGAAAAGTGATTATTTCAGAGTCGCTATCAAGCCCGGGAACTTTGCTCTTTTCAATTACTATACAGCCGGCATAATCTTTTATTTTTGAACTCAATGGGCAAATTATGCAAATGCCAAGGTTGTCATTCATGGCATTGCCACTGACTACAACAACTGGCCTTATGCCTCGTTGCTCGCTGCCTTTAACCGGGTTTAAGTCGGCAAACCAGATTTCCCGTTGTTTCATTCTTCAGTCAGCATTTTCAGGTAATCGTCATGGCCTTCTTCAGCTAATGAAAACAGTTCTTCATCATTAGCGGCTTTCTTGAACGAAAGCTCATATTCGGCTTTTTTAAGCCTTTCAAAATAAGCATTTAAAGCCTTTTCTATAATGCGGTTTTTCGGTATCCGAAGTTTTCTCGCATATAGATCAAGCTGATCAAGAGTTTCAGTAGGTAAAGAGCTTGTGAAATTCATGGCAATAATTTTTGCAAATATAAATAATGTTTTTATTATATAAGTATGAATCGTACTTATAAGTTGAAACTACTTAACATTCACATTATACCACCTAATGAGCGCGAACTGGAGTAGGTCTCTTACAACTGCTGATAAAAATCATTGCCCTTGTCATCCACAATAATGAATGCCGGAAAGTTTTCGACGGTTATTTTGCGAACCGCTTCCATTCCCAATTCTTCGAAGTCAACCAGCTCAACGGATTTGATGCTGTCCTTGGCCAGGATGGCTGCCGGGCCACCGATGGAGCCAAGGTAGAAACCGCCGTATTTCGCACATGCATCGGTAACCTGTTTGCTGCGGTTGCCTTTTGCGAGCATGATCAGCGAGCCGCCAGCACTCTGGAATTTATCTACATACACATCCATGCGGCCGGCGGTGGTTGGGCCAAAACTTCCTGATGCCATTCCTTTGGGTGTTTTTGCAGGGCCTGCATAATAGATCGGATGGTTTTTGAAATAATCCGGCATGGGTTTGCCTTCTTCCAGCATCTGGTTGATACGGGCGTGGGCAATATCGCGGGCAACGATGAGCGTTCCTTTGAGGTTCAGACGGGTCTTAACCGGATATTTGCTCAGTTCGGCCAGTACTTCATTCATTGGACGGTCGAGGTCAATTTCAATGGCCGGAGCCATTTCTGGCGCTGCTTCTGGAAGGAAGCGAGCCGGGTTCTTTTCCAGTACTTCTATAAAAATGCCTTCTTCAGTGATCTTTGCCTTGATGTTGCGATCGGCGCTGCAACTAACACCCATGCCTACCGGACAGGACGCAGCATGCCGCGGCAAACGGATCACACGAACGTCATGCACGAAGTATTTGCCGCCAAATTGCGCGCCTATACCACTTTCTTCGCAAATTTTCTGAATCCGTTTTTCCCATTCCAGGTCGCGGAATGCCTGGCCATGTGCGTTGCCCTCGGTAGGTAGGGAGTCATAATAACCTGCCGAAGCTTTCTTAACCGCTGTAAGTGTGGCTTCGGCAGAAGTGCCGCCAATAACAACTGCCAGGTGATATGGCGGGCAGGCAGCAGCACCTAGTTCTTTAACTTTTTCACGGAAGAATTTAGTCAGGTTCTCTTCGCTTAACAATGATTTGGTTTGCTGGAAGAGTACGCTTTTGTTTGCCGATCCGCCGCCCTTAGTAATCATCAAAAACTCGTATGCATTGCCTTGAGTGGAGTAAATATCAACCTGGGCTGGCAGGTTCGAACCGCTGTTTTTCTCTTCTGTCATGCTCAGCGGAACGATCATAGAGTAACGTAGGTAGTTATCCTGCCAGGTATCAAAGATACCTTTCGACAAAAATTCGGCGTCGTTTAGTCCGGTGTAAACATTTTCCCCTTTTTTTGCGATCACAATGGCTGTGCCTGTATCCTGGCAACTGGGCAACTCGCCTTCAGCTGAAACAACCTGATTTACAATCATCGTGTGAGCAACAAATTTTTCGTTGTCGCTGGCTTCAGGATCTTTGAGTATTTTAGATAACTGCTCCAAATGAGCTGCACGCAGGTAAAATGAAACATCTTTGAATGCCTCTCGCGAAAGCAGTTCCAACCCCTCGGATTCTACTTTCAGGATTTTGCGTCCATTGAGATTTTCAACGGAAACATAGTCTTTTGTAAGCAAACGGTATTTGGTTGTGTCTTTCTGAACCGGATAGGGATCCTGGTAAATAAATTCAGTCATGATGATAGGGTTTTGGTTAATGATGAATGTAGTTGATGCAAATTTAGAGTTTTAAGATGAGTACTGCCAACAGATTGACCCAAAAAATAAAACTATTGTGAAAACAGTATTGGAGGTCACTATTGCACTGATTAATAACGTTTCATCCGATCTATATTTATTACCCCATACAAATTTTCACATGGCCGGATTCGAACAGTCCCGTGTTTGGGTTCGAACATTATGAATGGTCAGTGCCCGGCACCAATGATCACAATTATTTGTTAAACAACACAATATAACTTCTGGTATGATAGTGGTATTATCGGATGAAACATTTGTAGGATTCCCATAAACCAGCATCATTAAGCAATGTTGAAAAATTACTTTCTTGTAGCCTGCCGGAATTTTTTACGTAACAAGTTATTTACAGTGGTCAATATCCTGGGCCTCGCAACCGGACTGGCCTGCTTTCTCCTGATATCCTTATATGTGGAAAATGAACTCAGCTACGACAAGCACCACGGGCAAAGTGATCTTATCTATCGCATCACACTTGATGGAAGTTTTGGAGGCAATGATATCCGCACTGCCACAACCGGTGGCAGGGTGGGCGAACTTGCTGAAAACGAAATCCCTGAAATATTATCTCATGCCACTGTGTTCAGAGCACCTGAGTCGGTTCTGCTGCGTGTTGGAGAAAAGCAATTTTACCAGGATGGCATCCTATATGCCGATTCGGGCTTTTTTAACTTATTTACATACGACTTCCTGAGCGGCGACCCTTTGCGTGCTTTGGCACATCCATATTCAGTTGTAATTACGGAGGCATTGGCGAAGAAATGTTTCGGCGATGCAGATCCCCTGGGTCAGGTCATTGAATGGGACAATCAGCACAATATGGTTGTGCAGGGTGTGGTTCGTGATCCGGTTCACAATTCACACCTGCGTTTTAATGCCATGGCTTCACTCACTACTTTTCAGACTGACCGGCGTATGTGGCATCATGTAAACAGCCTTTCAATTTTTATTACGCATAATTATATCCTGGTTCAGAAAGGAACTCCAGTGGACCTGCTTGCTTCCAAGCTCACTGAAATGATTCAAAATCAAATGCGGGAAACCATTGAGCAGTATAACCTTCGGATAGAACTTGTTCCGCAGCCCATTACCGATATTTATCTGACCTCAAAACTGATTCAGGAACTGGGAGAAAACAGCGATTATTCACGTATCTACATTTTCTCGGCCATCGCTTTGCTGATCCTGACGATTGCCTGTATCAATTTCATCAACCTTTCAACTGCCACTTCCTCCAAACGTGCCCGGGAAGTGGGCATACGTAAAGTTTTTGGGGCAGAGCGTTCAATGCTTTTCAGGCAGTTTATACTTGAATCATTCATCATTACATTTATTGCCATGTTGGTGGCGCTTGCCGTTGTAGAAGTCTGTTTTCCATACTTCAGGGAATTTGCCGGCATTGCGGTGGAAATATCATGGTGGAGCCATAAAAAACTGGCCCTGCTCCTGCTGGGTCTGCTGCTTACAGTTGGCCTGATGTCTGGTTTCTATCCTGCCCTGGTTTTATCAGCTTTTCAACCTGTGAAGGTGCTTAAAGGCAAACTTTTCAAACACTCAGCACGTCCGGTTTTCAGGAATGTACTGGTAATTGTGCAGTTTACCATTTCGGTTCTGATCATTTTCAGCGCCGTGGTCATATATCGTCAAATGGATTACCTTGGTAAAAAAGACCTGGGAATTGAAATCAGCCAGGTGATCATTGCACCGCTACGCGACAGAAATCTGATCTCGCGTTATGAAACCCTGCAAAGTGAATTACGGAATGTGCCTGGTGTGGTTGATGTTTCGGCTTCATCAACCGTAATGGGAACTTTCGACCAACGCCAGACTTATTATCCCGAAGGCAGCACACGCCAACATGCTGAGATGCTTAGCTATCTGCAAACGGATTATAATTTCCTGGAAGTTTACCAGGCCGAACTGATGCAGGGAAGAAGTTTTAGTAAAACCAGAAATATTGACTCTGCTTCAATTATAATCAATGAATCCATGGCCAGGAAATTTGGCTGGGATGAACCATTAGGCAAACATCTGATACTCCCCGGAGGAGGAGAAGAAGCCAGCGACCAGCGTTACAAAGTGATAGGGGTAGTTAAAGATTTCCATTTCACCTCGCTGCACAACAATATTGAGCCTTTACTTATCGAATTGAACCCGCTTTATTTCAGGAATCTGAACATCCGGATTGAAATTGAGAACATGCAAAGCACTTTATCGCGGATCGAAAGCAAATGGCTGAGCCTGGTTCCCGACCGGCCTTTTGATTATTTCTTCTTCGACGAACGTTTTAACAGCCTCTACATGGCCGAGCAAAAGATGAGTGGAATTTTTATGTATTTCTCTTTCCTGGCCCTTTTTATTGCCTCGCTGGGTTTGTTCGGACTGGCGCTTTATACTACTGAGCGGCGCACCAAAGAAATAGGTGTGCGAAAAGTTTTCGGTGCACCTGTAATAAAAATTGTGTTTAAGCTGTTGGCCGGGTTCACACAATGGGTTCTACTTGCCAACCTCATTGCCTGGCCGCTTTCATGGTATTTCATGCACAAATGGTTGCAGAACTTCGCATATCAAACGCAAATCTCTTGGTGGATTTTTCTGATTCCAGCCAGTATTACCCTGCTCATTGCCGTTGCAACGGTTTCCTGGCAATCCTTCCGAACGGCAACGCAGAATCCGGTGAAAGCGTTGAGTTATGAATAGAAATGTGTGGGTTAATAGTTAATATTAAGACAGTTTATTTTTAAAATACTCATAAATCTCCACCTGCGCCCTTACCTTTTCTTTTGCTCCGTTTTTGCGGTATTTGTTGATAGGATGGGTGTTTACAAGGCGGGCTTTCTGATTATCGCGCCACTGAATTTCCAGAATGTCACGCAGTTCCTGCTGTATGACAGGATCAAGGATGGGGCAGGCCACTTCAATGCGGTTATCAAAATTACGAATCATCCAGTCGGCTGAAGAGATATAGTATTTTTCATCACCATCATTGCAAAATACGAAAATACGGGAGTGTTCCAGGAATTTATCTACGATGCTGATGGCTTCAATGTTTTCGCTCAAACCTTGAACACCGGGAACCAATACGCATATACCACGAATGATAAGCCTTATCTTTACACCGACCTGACTGGCCTTATAGAGTTTCTTCACAATTTTTTCATCTGAGAGGCTGTTGAGCTTGATCAACGCCCACGCTTTTTTGCCAGCCTGGGCATTGCGCATCTCACGATTCAGCATATTGATGAAAAAGTTCCGCATGTCAAAAGGCGCGACAACAAGGTTCTTAAACTTTGGAGGCTGGTATTTTGCATCGAACATGTGAAACACTTTGTTCACATCTTCAACTATTTGCTTGCGTGAAGTAAGCAGGCTGTTGTCGGCATAAACACGGGCGGTGGCCTCGTTAAAATTCCCGGTTCCGATGCTTGCGTAATAAACATTTTCCCCACTTTCCTTTCTTCTTATCAGCAACAACTTGCTGTGAACCTTGGTTCCGGGAATAGTATGAATGATTTTTACACCTTCTTCAATCAACTTTTCTGACCAGTAAATATTGGCAGCCTCATCAAAACGGGCCTGAAGTTCCAGGAATACTGTTACATCCTTACCATTCCTTGATGCATTGATCAACGCATTGATGACATTTGAGAACCGTGCTACACGGTACAATGTAATTTTTATGGCACGAACCTTAGGGTCAATAGATGCTTCACGGAGTAAGTCAATAACATAATGATAACTTTGGTAAGGATAGTGAAGCATAATATCTCGCTGTTTAAGCAGATCGAATATACTGGTTTGTAAAGACAACGCAGGGTGTGGCAAGGGAGGCGCTGGTGGATATCCAAGATCAGGACGCTTTACATCCGGAAATGACATGAAATCCTTGAAATTATGATACCGGCCTCTTTTGCTTACAGTGTCGTATTCTGTAATATCAAGCTTTTTCATCAACAGCTCCAGCAGGTCGGTGGGCATGGATTTATCATAAATAAACCTTACCGGAGATCCCATTTTGCGTTGCTTCAGGCTCTCGGTCATCACTTCAAGGAAACTCTTTGAAACATCGTTTTCAAAATCCATTTCGGCATCGCGGGTAAACTTTATAGTGTATGCCTCATACTTATCGTAGCCGAAAATGGAAAAGATACCGGGCAAACCGTAACGGATCACATCATCAAGCAAAATGATGAATTTTTTCCCATCCTGTTCCGGTAATAAAAGAAAGCGTGAAATGGTGGAAGTAGGAACCTTGATTAGAGAGAAAGTGCGGCTATCGGGCACCTTGCTTTTTTTCAATTCAATGGCCAGGTAAATACTCTTATCCTTGAGCCATCCCGCATCCTCAACGTTCTCAAGCATCAGCGGGAAAAGGTTGGTTCGCACATGATTTTTAAAATAATCCAGCACAAACTCACCTTGCTCGGGGCTTAACTCTTTTTCGTTAATTATAAAAATGTTCTCATCAGCCAACTCCCTCACAATCCTGCGGAAAATATCAGTAAAATCCTTTTGTTGAATTTGTTCGATCTCGAAGATTTGCTTGAGTATTTGGGCGGGGTTAAAGTTGATGAATTTATAGTCGCGCTTTCTGAATTTCAGCATGCGGTTAAGCGTAGCCACCCGAACACGGAAAAACTCATCAAGGTTATTTGAAAAAATACCGAGGAATTTTATTCGTTCCAGCAAAGGTACATTGGGGTCGGCGGCTTCCTGCAGCACCCGTGCATTAAAATGCATCCAGCTTATTTCGCGGTTAATGAGTTTTTTTGAGTTGGTCATGGTTTGGTTCTAAGCTATTTGTGTAGTCATTTAACATTTAAAGTTGGCAGTTGGCAAACAACAATTGGCAATTGGCTCCGTAAGCTTGCCAACTGCACACTGCCAACTGCTAACTATTTCAACCTAATCTTTCCGGAACATCCGCGGATACACCACAAAGTTAATTTTTCTTTTTGCAATGCCGGCCTTTTCCCATTGATCCGTATCAAAACTAATGCTTATAAGGCCTGAGGTAGGGAGATAATCTATTTTTGTTTCAAGAAACTGGTTGGCAAAAGTGGTGATGCTGGGATTATGACCCACCAACATCATGGAGTTCACATGCTTTGGCACATCAAAAAACTGCTCAAAATATGAATCAGAATCGCCAAAATACATCTTCTTCTCTTTCCTGATGTTGTCAACAGGATAATTCAATGCCCGGGCAAATATTTCCGCAGTGGCCAATGCCCGGACTGCCGGACTTGAAACGATCAGATCAACCCCAACTTCATGTTCGAGCATGTAATCAATCATTAGCTTACTTCTTTTCAGGCCTTTTTCAAGCAGTGGGCGTTCGAAATCATCGAGGTCGGAATTTTGCCAGGAAGATTTGGCGTGCCGAAGAAGATAGAGTGTTTTCATGTGTAGTGTTTTTATTGGCAGTCTGTTGAGAGCTTTCACCCCAAAGATAAGCAGGCCGGTTATTTTTCAAAGCCGCTCACGGAGATTTAATGATTATTTAACAAACAAAAACCCCAAGGGTTTGAGAAACCCTTGGGGTTATAGCGCTTTTCAAGTTTTCATTGTTCTAATACGCAAACAGCGGAAATTCTTCCATCATCCCGTTCACACGTTTGCGAACCGAGGCAATCACGCTTTCGCTGTCAATGTTTGAAATTACCTCGTCAATCATATCAACGATGGGTTCCATATGCTCTTCTTGTAGCCCGCGGGTGGTGATTGCTGGGGTTCCAACGCGGATACCGCTGCTTGTGAATGGGGAACGGCTATCGAAAGGGACCATGTTTTTGTTCACGGTAATATCCGCCTGAACCAGGGTATTCTCTACCACCTTGCCAGTAATATCGGGGAATTTCGGGCGCAGGTCAATCAACATCAGATGGTTGTCCGTTCCGTTTGAAACCACATGGTAGCCCCTGTCAACAAATGCTTTGGCCATAACCTGGGCATTTTTCTTAACCTGTATCATATATTCCAGGAATTCATCACTCAGGGCTTCCTGATAGGCTACGGCTTTTGCAGCAATTACATGCTCCAGGGGCCCGCCCTGCACGCCTGGGAACACAGCCGAATCAAGCATCGCCGACATCATCTTCAATGCACCTTTGGGCGTGGTAACACCCCATGGGTTCTCAAAATCTTTACCCATCAGGATCATACCGCCACGGGGGCCACGCAGGGTTTTGTGTGTGGTAGTCGTAATTACATGGCAGTAAGGAACCGGGTCATTCAACAGGCCTTTGGCAATCAAACCAGCCGGATGGGCAATATCAGCCATCAAAATGGCGCCTATCTGGTCGGCGATCTCACGCATGCGTTTGTAATCCCAGTCGCGGGAATATGCCGAAGCACCTGCAATGATAAGTTTGGGTTTATGCTCAAGGGCAACTTTTTCCATCTGGACATAATCAACCATTCCGGTTTCACGGCCTACTTCATATGGAATAGGTTTGTAAAGAATACCGGATGAGTTTACAGGCGAACCATGAGAAAGGTGGCCGCCATGCGAAAGTTCAAGACCGAGGAAAGTATCTCCAGGTTGCAGAACGGTCATCAAAACAGCCATGTTAGCCTGTGCTCCAGAGTGGGGTTGCACGTTGGCCCATTCGGCTCCGAATAATGCTTTGGCGCGGTCAATGGCCAATTGTTCGGTTTGATCCACGATCTGGCAGCCGCCGTAATAACGCTTCCCAGGATAACCTTCTGCGTATTTGTTGGTAAGAACGGAGCCCATGGCTTTCATTACCTGTTCGCTCACAAAATTTTCGGAAGCGATAAGTTCAATGCCATGCGTCTGGCGATCGCGTTCCTGTTCAATCAAATCAAAAATCTGCTTATCTTTCTTCATGATTTATAAAAATTTAGAATGTATTGGCCGTAGACAAAGCGTTTTGGGAAATTTGGTGCAAACTTAAGAAGAAAAAGGGAAAAAGGGAAAAAGGGAAAAAGGGAAAGGGGGAAATTGGGAAGATGAGAAGATGGGAAGATGGGAAAATGAGATGGAGTGTTGAGTAGTGGAATAGTTAATTGGTTTGTCTAGTCCTGAAATAGGTTTACACGAAAAGTAAACTAAAAACAGGATTATGAAGAGAAAAGTAAACTTTTATCCGGACGATTTTAAGTTGAAAGTTGTTCAGGAGTATCTGACCACCGATATAAGCCTCGATGAAATTA
>JACZJK010000017.1 GCA_014860575.1 Bacteroidales bacterium | reverse complement strand
TAATTTCATCGAGGCTTATATCGGTGGTCAGATACTCCTGAACAACTTTCAACTTAAAATCGTCCGGATAAAAGTTTACTTTTCTCTTCATAATCCTGTTTTTAGTTTACTTTTCGTGTAAACCTATTTCAGGACTAGACAGGGCGTGGTTTCATTCATATGCTGCTGCCTTCCATCACTCCATCACTCCATCACTCCATTACTCCATTACTCCATTACTCCACCAATTTACCAATGGATAAATTGACCATTTAACCCGCCATCCCACGCACAAAGGCCAGTGCTTACGGCGGGCAAGCCAATTAACCATTCACTACTCCAATAAACCCACCGCAGCATCACAGTATTACAAAACTACTCTCTGATAAAATCCTTATACTTCAATTCCACCAATTTTCCGTATTTCTCAAGTTCCTTGCGGTCAATGCCTTTGAGGTTGCCGCTTACTGAAATCAGCAACGGTTTGTTGCCAAGCTGGTCTTTGTAAAATTTTACAACATCATTGAAATCAATACGGTTGTAAATGGAATAGCGAAATTCCCTGGGATCGGAATCATAGCCTTGCATACGCCAGCGGGCAACCGTGTTTCCAAGTTCACGGAAACCGGGCTGGGAAGTGTATACCGATTGCATCAGGGCTTTGCGTATGCCTTCCATGCGATCCGGCTTAGATGGCATCTGCAGGATCAGTTCGCTCATGGCCTGAATTCCATCCAAAGTTTTGTCGCTCTGTGTGTTCATGTAACCCATCAAGTGTGCAGGGCCTGTTTTAAGGAATGCCGGATTATAAACAGCATATGCTGCATACGACAAGGAGCGGAACTCACGAATTTCCTGGAAAACCAGCGAACTCATTCCCGAACCAAAATATTCGTTAAAGGCATTGGTGAGCGCCTTATCCTGTTCGCTGAGCACATTGCCCTGAACATAAAAATTGATGTTGCTTTGCCTTGCCTTCCCGTTATGATGCAGATAGATTGTGTTTTCAGAAAAATCCTGTCGCGAAAGCTCAATATAATCGGCTCTTAAAGGTTTATCTGCTAATTGAATGCTTCCTGCAATGGCGCTTCTGGCTTCCTCAAATTTTAAGCTGCCGGTATAAATTATATCCGCGTTATAGGTAAGTACTTCTCTAAATAAGGAGATCAACTGTTCGCCTTTAAGCTTTTTTGCTTCGTTATAGGTCATATTGCGGATGTCCGCAGCATTATCGGCATACAATGCGTATTTAAAAAGCGCATTGCCAATAGACATAGGATCATCGCGGCGCATTTTATTATTGCTCTTGATCCCCTGGAGGAATTTCTCCAGTTGTGTATCGTCAATTCCGGGACTTATAAGCATTTCGTTAACCAATTGCAGGGTCGGAATAAATTTATCATCAAAACCATCCACCTGAACCGTTACTGAATTATCATCACTATAAAATGATAATGAAGCACCAAGTTGTTGCAGTTCGCTCCGGTATTCCTGAAAAGTCTTTTGATCGGTTCCCACAAGATTTATATACTGAACCGCGCTCGAAAGCAATTTATCGTGCAAATCTCCCTTCTTGTACTTTATATTCAACGTAAACACATCGTTGTAAGGATTGTGGGTATGATAGAAGTCATAGCCGTCTTTGATCGGTTCGAACCTGACATCCTCGCCAAATGAAATAAAATTGGGTTCAGGCCAGCTTTCAGGATAAGCATCGAGCCTGCGGGCAAACTCCGATTTTTTATCAGCGTTTTGCGGGATCACAGGTTCCCATTCGGGTTTTTCAAGTTTATCTTTCTTTGGGAACCCCATCTTTGACCAGTAAACAAGACGATCATTTCCCAGGTAGGCATTTGCAACCCGGATCACATCATCGCGGCTAATCTTTTCAATTGCATCCATTTCCTCAATGATATCATCCCAGGTTTTGTTTTCCGTAAAGGCTTCAATCAGCAGGTAAACGCGGTTTTCAGCAGTTTCGAGGCTGCGCTGATATTCTTTGAGGTATTCGAGTTTGATGGCTTCAAGGAGTTCGTCGGTAAACGAGCCGCTTCGCAATGCAAGCAATCCTTCATCAACCAGGGATTCTGCTTTTTTGAAACTTTGCCCGATAATTTTAGGTACAAACAAGATGAGGTAGCTTCCATGATCAGGCGCCTGCAAGGCCATGGGCTGTACCGCCATAATTTTATTTTCCATCATCATCTTGTCGAAGATTCCGGTACCGGCTCCATTAGATAAAAGTTTGGTGGCAATTTTCAATGCCTGGTCGTCGGAGTGGCCGGCAGGAACTGCCCTGAAACCCATGATACCTATTCGTATTGGGCTCAGACGAACTTGTTTGAACTCCCTGTTATTAAACTGAGCCAGGGGATATTCAGGAAGTTCGGACATTTCGGCGCTTCGCCAATTTCCGAATTTCTCCTCTATCATGGGCATAATATCTTCTGTGTTAAAGCTTCCGGCTAGTATCAGCGCCATGTTATTGGCCACATACCATGTATTATAGAATTCCAGCATCTTGCTGAGGCGTGGGTTTTTCAGATGTTCAGTCAGGCCGATGATAGGTGTAGAATATGGGTGATCCTTGTACATGGTTTGCAAAAAATCCTCTATCATCATCTGAACCGGGATATCGCTATAAAGGTTCTTTTCTTCATACACCGTTTCGAGTTCGGACTGGAATAACCTGAACACCGGGTTGCGGAACCGCTCAGCATAAATCTCCATCCATTTCTCCAGCTGGTAAGCCGGAAACGAATTATAGTAAACGGTTTGCTCGAAACCTGTGCCGGCATTAAGGCCAGTTCCTCCAATGTCGCGCAATAAAACATCCGTTTCGTTAGGGATAGCATATTCTGCGGCTTTAATTGATAAACGGTTTATATCCCGCTGAATTTCCAGACGAATGTTTTCGTCGGTTGCCTCTGCAAGGCGATCGTAAAACAGTGAGATGCTGTCTAAATAAATCTTCTCGGATTCCCAGTCAACGGTTCCGATGCGATCAGTGCCCTTGAACATAATATGCTCAAAGTAATGGGCAATACCGGTGGCATCCTGAGGATCGTTGCGACTTCCGGTTTTAACAATCACAGCGCCAAAGATTTCGGGTTTGCTATGATCTTCATTCAGATAAACTGTAAGGCCATTGGCCAGTTTGTAGGTCTTTACTTCCAGGGGATTGCCTGCAATAAGGCAGAAAGGAAGCGTGCTCAGCAAAAAGAGCAGGGTCAGGGTTTTGAGGTTTTTCATGATGAGAAGGAGTTAAGAGTAATGAATTACAAATGACGAATTACGAATGACGATTGGGTTTGCGACATAGGCAAATTAAAATTGGTAAAATGTGGCTGAAGCCCTGATTATTGAAATATTCAATTGCCCTCGGCTTCAGCCAACGGAATTGAAGTTCAACAAATTTAAAGGCTTTAGCCGCATAATCAAACTATTAAGCGTGTACCCGAGTTTGAAGAAGCCAAATTACTACAATAAGATGTAACAAAAACTGGTTTAACAATTTTTATAAACCCGGTCGTGATCAAAAAAATTTCAAACTGACAAAAGCAATAAGATAGAGGCTGTCTCAAAAAGTCAAATCTTGTCATCCTGATCGGCCGCGGCGGATCAGGATGACATAGAAGATCGGAAATAGTGTTCAAACCCCAACCATCTCAGGCTGGAAAACATCAGTCAGTGCTACCGACTTCCTGATTTCCTCATTCGAAACCTCAACATCGCTTAGCTCGCCCGATAGGTAAGCTTCATAGGCTGCCATATCAAAATAGCCATGTCCGCAAAGATTGAAAAGGATCGTACGGCTCACACCTTCTTCACGGCAGCGAATAGCCTCGTCAATTACGCTGGCAATGGCATGGTTTGCTTCAGGTGCGGGAATAATTCCTTCGGCACGAATAAAATCCATTCCGGCTTCGAAACAGCGTTGCTGTGTTTGGGAAGCAGCTTCAATAAACCCATCTTTCAGCAATTGGCTCACCAGCGCACCAGCCCCGTGATAACGCAATCCACCGGCATGGATCGGAGAAGGCATAAAACTGCTCCCTAATGTGTACATGGGCAGCAAAGGGGTCATACCGGCGGTATCACCGAAATCATACCTGAACTCACCCCTTGTTAGTTTAGGACAGGATGATGGTTCAACAGCAATAAAACGGATGTTCTGATTTTCGGCAAGGTTCAGACGTAAAAACGGAAAAGCAATCCCGGCAAAATTGCTTCCACCGCCAAACGGAGCAACCACAATATCGGGCATATAACCGGCCTTTTCCATTTGTATAATGGCTTCCTGCCCGATAACCGTCTGGTGAAGTAACACATGGTTGAGTACACTTCCCAGCGCATAATGCGTATGCGGGTCGCCGGCAGTACGTTCAATGGCTTCGGAAATGGCAATTCCAAGGCTTCCGTGCGAACCGGGATCGGATTCAAGGATCGCACGGCCAGCTCCCGTAAGCACCGATGGCGAAGCATGTACTTTTGCTCCGAAAGTATTCATCATGATCTTGCGATACGGTTTACCATCGTAGCTGACCTTTACCATGAACACTTCGCATTCGAGGCCGAAAATCTGGCAGGCATAGGCAAGCGCTGATCCCCACTGCCCCGCGCCTGTTTCTGTTGTAATCCGACGGATGCCTTCGGCCTTGTTGTAAAATGCCTGGGCCACCGCAGTATTGGGTTTGTGCGAACCGGCCGGGCTTACACCTTCATATTTATAAAAGATCCGGGCAGGTGTGTCAAGAAGTTTCTCAAGCCCTCGTGCCCTGAATAAAGGCGTTGGCCTCCAGCGTGTATATATATCACGGACCTCGGACGGAATTTCGATATATCTCTCGCCCGAAACCTCCTGAAGAATCAGTTCACGGGGAAACAGGGGTTCGAGCATATCCGGCGTGATTGGTTCCTTTGTTCCGGGGTGGAGGGGCGGAAGCGGTTTATTGGGCATATCAGCCAGGATGTTATAATAAAACCTTGGTATTTCATTTTCTGAAAGGGTTATTTTGCGTTCCATAATGCTATTTTTAAGTTATTAGGTATTTATTTTGTTTAATTAACTCCTGAGTGTGCGGGATTTTTTGTGATGCAGTAATGCAGTGTTGCAGTGTTGCAGTAGCTGAGTTTCTAGTTGTCGAGGCCTGGAGTAATGTATTTAATTGCCAACTCACCTGCCGCCGAAGGGCAGCTTCTTATTGCCAACTGCTTTTTGCCAACTGCCTGATCATCCCTAAAATTTATTCTCACTGCGAAAAAAGTTAATCAAGCCGGTAAACCGGAAATGGTGATGTGAACCAATATGTTTCTTGATTACAACAGAGCTAAAAGCTCCCAGGGGGTTCTATGATAGGATACAGGCAGCCGATGGGGCTTGCCACCAAGCCCAGATGTTCAGAAGGAAAGATGATATGATCACGTTGTGGAACATCCGCTAAAATTTGATACAAATGTAAGTGCTATTAAAGCGAACAGTACGGAAAATAAAAAAATTGTGAAATTTTTAACATTTGAACCACCTCCCGTCCGACCGCTCAAAGCGGTCTGACGGATAATGCAGGGTTGGTTCTGCTGCATAAGAATTGTTTTAATATGGAATTATTAAAGCATAAGGTTTCAGGGCGTGAGAGCAAGCCTGAAAGCGGGCCGGCGGCAGGTGTAAGTTGAAAAATACCTGGAAATTCAGCAAAGGTGAGATCAGCAAAAAATGACAAAAAGAGAGTTAATTTTGCTCTTGTGGGAAGATTACGGATGTACAAATAATTGAACAATAGTTCTTACATCCCCAAATACCTCAGCCATTCATAAACCAGAAATGCAGGCCAAACAAGTGCTTTCAGGACGCCAATCACACCGCCCCAGAAGGTGGTAGCTGTTGTGATATAATAAATTACTGCACCAATTAAACCAAGCCCGTACACAGCGTTGTTGTTGCTATGCTTGTGGATCTTCTTTATTTTGGTAACCTTTGCCGGTTGAGGTGTTGTTTGTTCTGTCATAATAATAGAATTTAGGTGTTGTCATTAAAAATTATACTATTTCTGTTTTGCTTTAAAAATAACGCTTGTGATCAGCTCAATCAGCAAACCGTAAATAACGCCCATCACAACTGTTGAAGCAAACATCATTTCTTTTGTAAATTCCGGATTCTCAGGCGCCATCATTCCGCTAAATGACAATGGCAGGCTGAAAAGAAATCCCATCAGAATACCATGTATGGCCCAATGCCCAAGTTTCAGGCTACTGGTCCCAATGGCAAAACCGATAAGAGTCCTGCTGATAATGATTTGAAGCGCAACAGGCATGGGAAGGCTACCGGAGCTTGACGCAAAACCGTAGCATACGAATCCGAACAAAAGGCCAGAAAGCGTTGCAATGATTAGACGTTTCATAAAAATCAAATTTAAAGGTGATGAATGATGAAGAATTGATGATGTGCCAAATGTATGAACGAATTTGGTTCGCTGGCAAATAAAACGCCGAAAATTTATCAAGTGCTTATGCCGCCACAAACTTCACTGCTGAGGCTTTAAATCCTGCCCAAACAACTTTCCCCGGTTCCAGACGTAGCCTTGCAACCGATTCTTTTGCAACAATCGCTATCAATGGAATTCCTGCATCAATGCTGATCTCATAACCCACACGGGCGGGTTCCACGGAAGTGATAACACCTTTTAGATTATTGGCAGCGCTGCTGTCGAGCGGCTCTGGTGAAAGAAATATATCTTCGCTGCGGATCACTGCAAATCCTTTTCCTGCCGCCTGATCGCTCAGAATATTTATGATAACCCCATTCATGCGGAAGCTGCGCATTCCGTCAGTATTTTCAAAAAGTTCGCCGGCAAAGAAATTCCTGATGCCCACAAAATTGGCTATAAACGAAGAGCGTGGATGATGAAAAACTTCATCGTGTAAACCACACTGAGCAATCGTGTTATTTTCAACTACTGCAATACGATGGCCTAAAATGGCAGCCTCTTCATAATCGTGGGTCACATGCAATATGGTCTGACCCTGTTGATTGAGCCGGCGAAGCAATGAACGGATACCGCCACGTAGCTGCACATCCAGCGCGGCAAGGGGTTCGTCGAGCAGTAAAACTGCCGGTTTGCGAACCATAGTGCGAGCCAGCGCTACGCGTTGTTGTTCGCCACCTGAAAGTGTTGTGGGATTTCTGTGCAGCAAATGGCTTACTTCCAGTTCTGCTGCCACCTGCCTGACAGTTTCCAATCGCTCACTTTTACTAATTGAAGCATTTCGCAACGGATAGGTAATGTTATCAAAAACACTCAGGTGTGGGAAGATAGCAAAATCCTGGAAAAGCAAACCCACTTCCCGTTGCTGTATTGGCAGGTTGGTGATGTCATTTTGCTTGAGGACAAGCTTACCTTGCTGAGGCATATAAAATCCGGCAATCAGTTCAAGGATTAACGACTTGCCCGCACCCGACGGCCCGAGCAGAATAAAATATTCGCCTTCTTCCACCGCGAAATCAATGTTATGCAGCGAAAAATCACCAACATTCAATGCTATTTTATCGAGCCTGAGCATTTCCATGTCTTCCTAATTTATTGGTGAACAATCGAAGTGCAATAAAGAAAACCAGGCAAACTGCCAGGAACAAGACTGCCACCGGCCGGGCATAAGCTAGCCCGAAAGCGCTGAAGCGTTCATAGATCATTACCGGTGCAATCATAGGATGGTAAGCTACGATGATCACAGCGCCAAATTCACTCATGCCGCGGGCAAACATCATTACAAAACCCGACAAAACACTGCGCCATGCCAGCGGCAATGAAATACTCATAAAAACCCGGAAATGTGAAGCGCCCAGGTTTAACGCTGCTTTTTCAAGTCTTTCAGGTACAGCGGCAAATCCATCACGGGCGGCATTGATCAGGAAAGGAACACTCACGAAAGCCATAGCTAGGGCAATACCGGCAGGATTGCCCACCAGGTCAATGCCAACAGACGAAGCCATTTTTCCTAATACTGAATCGCGTGAGATAAATCCCAGCACTGCAATACCGGCAGCCGAATGAGGGATCACAATAGGAAGATCAATAATACCGCTGATCAGTTGTTTGAACCTGAACTCTTTCCGTGCAAGCAACCACGAAAAAGGAATGGCAGCCAATGCAAAGACGATGGTTGCTGCCATTGACACCCAGAGCGTAAGGCCAATGCTTCTTCTCACCTCTGCTTCCTGCGCAGCTTCAAAAAGTTGCGATGGGGTTGTTGCCAGCACCATGCCCAGCAGCGGTCCTACAATAAAAAGCAGGACAAGACCGCCAAGCAAGGCCACAACTATATTAAACAACCTATAATTCATCAACTTAAACAAATTCTGTTGTAGCTGTTATGCATTGCGAAATTAAACTAATTGCTAATACTACGGTTTACCAGCTTTTCTAGAAATGCTTCCATAACAAGAAGCACGAACAATAAGCTGGCACTCATTTATTTCAACATTCCATTGGATCGAAAAAAATCTTAAAGGAAAGACCACTACACATCACTTCTGATTCCAGTTTTTGGCTAAAATCAATGAATACCAATATGTTAAAAATTTGTTAAAGGTGGTGCATTTAAAAATAACAGGCAATCCGATAACTTTTACGACGTTAACTATGAAGTGAATTATTCTTTATCTGTATTGCTTAAACATAAACAACAGCAAGAGTTCCGGCGCACCGGACTATTCAAATTGAACTGCATGAGCTATCATGTACAAATGTTTTTGCACCTAATTAATCTAAAATTTTAAGAAAATGAAAAAGCTATTTTATTTGATACCGATTGCTGCTGCAATATTAACAATGGCAGCTTGTAAAAAAGATGATGACGATGATCAACATGGTCTCACCGCTGTTGCAGGGCCCGACAGGGAAGCGCCAACAGGTGAAACCGTTCAGCTGGATGCTTCCGCTTCGGGTGACTTGAATGGCGGGGGTTTTCAGACCCTATGGGAATTTATTTCAATTCCGGTTGGAAGCAACACAACCATCAGTAACGCCAGCTCGGTTACAGCTTCTTTTGTCCCGGATATTTCCGGAGATTATGAGATACGCCTTACAATCTCCAATAATCTTGGCGAGAGCACAGATAATGTAAGGATCACAGCCCTGCCTGCAACAACGGCTTTGAGCGGTTCGTACAATGATGATCTTCATCTGACAGATATTTTTGAAGATCCAAACCTGCCTGATTACATTGTGAGCGGCAATGTTGAAATGTTTGCCATGATGACCATTGATCCCGGTGTTCGCATCCATGTGATGAGCGATCGTCGCATCAGGATCAGAACCTCTGGTGTTATCAAAGCTTTGGGTACGGCAGACCAGCCAGTTATAATCACCGGTGAGTCCGAAATCCCAGGGTTCTGGACAGGAATTCTCCATGAGTCGAACAACATTGAAAATGAGTTTAACCATGTACACGTATCCGCTGCCGGCAGTAGTGACATCACATCCGGACGTCCGCAAACGGCTTTTCATGTTGAGAATGGAAGAATTAATATCCAGCATTGTTCTTTTACAAGCAACGATGGATTTGGTTTAAGCATTCATAATGATGCTGCCGAAGTTGGCATGATGGAAAATAACTTTGACTCAAACAGCCTGGGTGCTATGCAAATCAAAGCAGCCCATATTGGGTTCATTGATGAAGCCAGCGATTTCAATGGCTTTGCAATTGAAGTTAACGGAGGCGTGCTTCCTGCTGACTCTGAACACCAATGGGTAAAACCAATGAATGGGCATTACCTGGTGAAAAATGAAATTGACGCGCAAGGCGAGGTTGTCATCAATGAAGGAGCTGAATTCAGGTTTGAAAGTGGCATTCGCTTCCGCGTGCGGAGCACTGGCGTTATACAAGCCATGGGAACCCCTTCAGATCCCATCATATTTAGAGGCACAGTGGAACAGCCCGGAGCCTGGACCGGACTTTTTATTGAAAGTTCTTCGGTTGAGAACCAGTTGAATCACATGAACTTTTCTCATGCAGGCCATAGTGATATCGCATCGGGTTACGGTAAAACTGCGCTTGCCCTGGCCAGCACTGCGCGTGCCAGCCTCAGCGGTTTGATATTCTCTGATATAGATGGCTATGGCATTTACATCAGGTATGATAATACGGTGATTAGTTTTGACAACCTGAATTTCGGTGCAGGACTGACTGAAGGAGCGGTTTTCATGCGCACACCCCAAATGTCGTCCATTGATCATGCAAGTGATTTCGGAAACAATTATGTAGTTGTGGATGGCGGGGTACTGAACACAGGAGTAAACCAGGATTGGATCAAACTGCAGAATGGGAAATACGTGTTTACCTCCAATGCAGATATTTACGACCGGGTTACAATTGAAGCCGGTACAGTGCTGGAGTTCACCAACGATGTATTATTCCGTCTCAGGTCAGCCAGTGTAATTGTTGCACAGGGAACCCCCGCCGAACGAATAGTCTTTACCCGTAGGGCAGGAACTGGTGCGCACTGGAAAGGGATTTACTATCAAAGCAATTCAGTGGAAAGCATCATGGATTATGTTGAGATTTCCTATGCCGGTAACAGCAGCGTTGGTTCGGGCTTTGGACAAACCAATACCGGGATTGATGGAAATGCGCAACTTACGCTTACCAACAGCATTATCAGCAACAGTTTGGGCTGGGGCATTGATGTAAGAATTAACGGCGCTTTAACCGAATCTAATAACACATTTAACGGAAATGCCCTTGGAGATATTAATTATCAGTAGCCTTCCCTTTTAAACCCTAACCAACCATTTAAAACTCCCGTATCTTTCTGATGCGGGAGTTTTTTTTCGAGCCGCCGGCACAAATAATACTGAACAAACTGGTAGCGGTTAAAAATGATTTAACTTTACCGTATGATTATAAGCATATGAATCAAAAATATGTTGGATTGAGGAAGATGGACCTTACTGCGGGATCACAAGATCAATAGAGTAGAAGAGTTTCTTTAAGAGATCTTGCAGGAAATTTGTGGTCAGACGGAACACAACTTTGAACAAATATAAAATTCTCAGACATGACCAAACCAGAAACTGTTGATGAATACATAAAAGCAGCACCTGTACATGCACAGGAAAAATTGAATGAAATCCGCGCGTTATTAAAATCTATTGCTCCGGAAGCATCCGAAGAGTTGAAATGGGGGCAACCCGTATTTATTGAAAAAAGGATTTTATTTTCCTATGCGGCATTCAAAAAGCATATGACCTTTATGCCTACGGGCCCTTCATTAGAACCATTTAGAAATGAGCTAACTGCATTCACAACCGGAAAAGACAGTGTACATTTTGATTACGACAAACCATTGCCAAAACAATTAATTGAAAAGATTGCAAAATACAGGTATAAGGATGTTATTGAAAATGATGCAAAGTGGATGTATTAAAGTTCAATTGCCTTTAAAACAGTGAGTGAAAATGCCCTCGGAGATATTAATTATCATTAGCCTTTCTATTTAACCCTAACCAACCATTTAAAACTCCCGTATCTTTCTGATGCGGGAGTTTTTTTATGCGAACCGCTGGAACAAATTATCATGACGTACCACCAGTTAAGCAATAACTACATACCCGCATGGAACATATAATGAGGGAAAGACGCTATTTATATCACTTGTCCATCGAAGATATTTATAGAAAATTCTTCCACAAAAAGTTATATTGATATTGCGTCCGAATTTCAGCAGATATTATTTGTATTTTCGTCGCTGCTAACGCGGGGTTATTAGCATAACTGACGCTGGAGCCAATATCCATTCCATGAACAGCCTAAACAAGATATAAGATGGTAAGAAAACTGTTTTTGAATGATAAATTTATTCTACTTCTTATTCTTTTAAACACAGTTTTCATATTTCTAGGCGGTTACACTGTTTCTCAACATGATAGATTTTTAATTTCAATAGCAGATAATTCAATTACTGCGCTTTTCATTATTGAGCTTCTAATTAAATTAAAAGCCAATGGAATTACTCATTATTTTGCATCAAATTGGAACAAATTAGATTTCTTTCTGATTTTAGTTTCTGTACCTGCCTTGATAACCTTTGCTTTTAATCTTGACATGCTAGATGTAAGCTTTCTACTTGTATTTAGGGTGTTGCGTGTATTTAAAGCTTTCCGTTTTCTTAAATTTATTCCAAACGTAAATCATAGTCGCAGGAATTCAGAGAGCATTAAAAACATCAATTTTCATTCTAATTGGCTTTGTTACTTATGTTTTTCTAATCGGTATTTTGTCGTTTCATTTGTTTAATGGCTCTGGCTCTGAGTATTTTGAAAGCCCTATGATTGCTTTGTACTCAACTTTCAAAATATTTACGGTAGAGGGTTGGTCTGAGATTCCAGAGCAAATTGCAGCCAATTATTCTTCTACTAGTTCGCTTTTCATCTATCTTTATTTCATCATTTTAGTGTTAACAGGTGGTATTTTAGGCCTTTCTATAGTAAATTCAATATTTGTAGATGCAATGGTTAGCGACAACAATGATGCTCTCGAAAAGAAAATAGACAACCTTGATATAAAAATTACTAATTTGTTAACCAAAATAAGAGAAGATGAAACTAGAAAAGATATTGGATAATGTTAATTCTTTGGAAAAGAACTCATTTCTAAAGATTATTGACAGCATTAAATCCTGTAACCCTAAAAACAGTAAGGAAATAGATAAAATATTATCCGATAGTAGCAGTGATTTAAAAAGTGTTGATAGTATAAACATTGTCAAGGTTTTCAATCTTGTAAAAAATGAGTTTGCAGAATCAGTTAAAGCAGAATTTGTTAATACAACCTCCCAGTTAGATATTTTTATAGATATTCTGATTAAGGACGGAAATTGTATTATGAGTCAAAATTGGCTTGCTCACTTATATCAAATTGAACTTACTAAGATAAAAAATAAAACCGGGCAACTTAAAGCAGAGCTTTTATTGGAAAAATCTACCATAGAAGAAAGTAGGAAACGTGATTACAACATCTACAAATCTTGTGTCGAAACGGCATACACCAATGATTTAGATAATAATAGAGACACAAAGATCACTAATGATGAATTGTCTATACTATTAACATTGTCGAATAAACTCGAATTATCACAAGAAGAAATAAAGTTGATAAACTACCTTATAATTCCTCCTGAAAAGCTTAATATTGACAGTGTTATCGCGTTACTAAAAAATATTGGGGTCATATTTTATTCAAGAAAGAATAATTTGGTTTATGTCGCTGATGAGATTGTTTCTATTTTGCGTAGAATCAGGAATAAAGAATTAGCTGATAAGTTTCTTCGCCGTGTTTTGAAAACCTTCAAGGAACCTCAAATCAACCTTATTTGTAGAAAGCATAACATCGATATTAAAGAATTAGATTATGATTCGAAGATTAAACAAATAATTCGAGAAGGGATTTCATTTACCAATCTTTTGGTAACCGAACTGCATAAAGACAATACGACGGTAACCGACAGGAAAAAATTTGTTAATGACCTGTGGGAAAAAGGATTAAAAGTTACAACTCCTTTGCGTGGTATTACTCTTGATGAAAAAATTGAAAATATAATTTCATACTTTGAGGAACTAGAAAGAGACGAGAAAGTTGGTATCTCTGTTGAAGGTTATGAGAAATTGCTGATTGACTTAACTGCGTCCATAAAATCATTTAAGAAGTATGTTTCTGACGAATTTGAGTTTTCTGAAGATGTTATAATTGATACCCCTACTTTACTAATTTACAATATTAAACCACGTGACATCCTCGACATTATTCCTTCCGACGAATTAAAGTCATTTGCAGCGGCATTGCAAATTAAATCCAAAGGCGATCTAATATCAAACATTATTGAGGCATACAAAGATGCTGAGAATCTATTGATTGAAAACTATGAAGCAATTGGATACCGAAACCTCTCTTACCTAAAAGACAATGGAATTACAATCAAAGAAAGTGAAATTGGAATTAAGTTTGAGGAAGTTACAAAATCAATATTCGAAAAGTTCGGCTTTCACGTTGATGATAAACTGAAGAACAAATTATGCACGGCTAAGGATAAGCCAGACATATTTCTTAATTTAGGTAATAACGATGTCATAATAATTGAATGTAAGACCGTTAAGGAAAGCGGCTATAATAAATTTAGCTATGTCTCCCGTCAGATTCAATCGTATGTTAATTTGGCAAAAGACAACGGTTTAAATGTTGTAAAATCGCTTCTTATCGCACCAAACTTTAGTGATGATTTTGTAAATGATTGTGATTTGGAATTCGAGATCAACCTTTCTCTGATTACTGCAGGTTCATTAGTCAATATTTTAGAAGGGTTCCGAAATTCAAAACTAAAACAATTTCCTTATCAGCTTTTAATGAAAGATGTGTTAATTAAAGAAGACAGGATTTTAAAAGCTATCAGCAAATAAAAAACATCCCGCTAAGGCTAAATATATTGGCACTCTGAACACAATTATTCAGGGCTGCCATCCCTTTCAGGGATTGCATCCCTACAAAATCACAACTATATTCCATGAACACCCAAAACCCCCAATATTTCACAAACCGCGCCGAATGGCGCAATTGGCTGAACGGGAACTTTGATAAGGAAAAAGAAACCTGGTTTGTGTTTGCCAACAAGAGTTCAGGGAAACCTACTGTATCTTACAACGATGCGGTTGAGGAAGCCTTGTGCTTTGGCTGGATTGACAGCATTGCGAAACCGCTTGATAACGATCACCATATGCAGCGCTTTACACCAAGGCGTGTAGGCAGCGCATATTCACAGCCCAATATTGAGCGCCTGATATGGCTGTTGCAACAAAACCTGGTTCACCCAACATTGGTGGAAGAAATGGAAAAAATCGTGAACAAGGAATTTGTGTTTCCGGCGGATATTATGGATGCGATCAAAAGTGATGTTACAGCCTGGGAAAACTACCAGCATTTTACCGAATCCTACAAACGAATACGCGTTGCCTACATTGACGGGGCGCGCAAACGCCCTGAAGAATTTGAAAAGCGCTTAAACAATTTTATTTCAAAAACCAGAGAAAAAAAACTGATCATCGGGCATGGCGGGATTGACAAATATTATAAGTAGCCGAAATGCCAGTAAGAGTTGTGAGAGCAAAGCCATTCGGTATGAGTTGCCTACTACCATCCCTTACGCCAGGGATGCCATTCCCTCGGGCCTCGGGGCTTGTTTCCTTGAACACAGATTTTTCAATACTTTTGCCCCCTTCAAATCACCAGAAAACAAATGACAAGTTTTAAAGCCAGGATGTTCGGCTTCATGATGAGAAACGGACATTTGTTGCAGGGAAGACTAAGAAAAGAGAAATTTGATTTCAACACATCCATTCCTGCCTTCAGGGAGCGTTGTGAAAAAGGAGCAGCGAAATACGCGAAAATCCCGGAAGGAATCAGCATTAAAAAACAAACGATTGAAGGAATAAAGTGCGAGTGGCTCATACCTCATGGCTCGAACCCTGGGAAGTTGATCCTCTATGTGCATGGCGGGGGTTATGTTTCGGGTTCCTGCAGCGACCACCGTGGTTTCGTTTCAAAATTTGCAAAGTTTACAGGCGTCACCAACCTGATTTACGAATACAGACTGGCGCCTGAACATCCTTATCCAGCAGCTCTTGATGATTCGGTTAAGATGTATGCGTGGGCGCTGGCAAATGATTATGAACCTGAGAACATCATAATTGCCGGTGAATCTGCCGGAGGCGGTTTAACGCTGGCAATCCTGCTGGCGCTGAAAGCGCGAAAGATTGAGTTTCCTGCTGCTGCTGTGGCCATCTCGCCCTGGACCGATCTGAGCTGCTCAGGCGATTCATACCGGACAAAGAACAATTTGTCGCCGGCACCGCTAAATTCCTGGATAGTATTCAGTAAGTATTATGTAGGTGAGAACCAGCTTACGAACCCTTTGATCTCACCTCTGTATGGCGATTTTAAGGGATTACCACCCATTTTCATCAATTCGGCGGTGAATGACGAGCTTTATGAAGATGGCGAAAAGTTCTCCGAAAAGGCCAGAGTAGCAGGAGTTGACATAACTTTCAGGGCCGGAAACAGTATGTTGCATTGTTATCCTTTGCTGGCCCCTATGTTCCCTGAAGCCTCGGAAGCCATGAACGAAATTGTTGGGTTTATTAAACGGTATCTGAAGCTAAATTCATAATACCCAATAGGGCTGCTATTCCCGAGGCACGAGGGGATGGCAGCCTTGAACTTGAAATTTTGGGTTCGTTATAAAAACATCTGAGGTGACAAACAGGGCTGCCATCCCTGCAAGGGATGGCAGCCCTTTCCCTAAGATGCAAACCCTGAGGCACGAGGAGATGGCATCCTTGAACAATTACAAATATTAAAAATAACCGATATGCCTGTATTCATTGCAATGCTCAGAGGAATAAACGTGAGCGGACAAAAATTAGTCAAAATGGACGCTTTAAGAAATCTGTTTGAGAACCGGGGTTTCGAGAATGTTAAAACCTATATCCAAAGCGGGAATATTGTTTTTCACAGCAACAATCCGAACCAGCGAGACCTGGAACAGATAATATCCGCAGGACTGAAGAAGCAATTTGGGTTTGATATTCCGGTGACGGTTTTGGCAGTTGAGGAGCTTAAAAAAATCGCGCTCAACAACCCTTTCATCAATGACGATTCCAAGGACAGATCCTATCTGTATGTAACCTTTCTGTCAGCCGAACCAGAAATGGCTTTGTATGAACACATAAAGAACGAGCAATATCAGGGCGAAGCGTTTGAATTGTCAGGCAAAGCAATCTATTTGTATTGTCCGAAAGGCTATGGAACAACCAGGCTCAGCAATACTTTCCTGGAAAAAAAGTTGAAAGTCGCTGCAACTACCCGGAACTGGAAAACAGTAAATGCTTTGATGGAATTGGCGGCTGCTGGATAATTTAAAAAATGGCTTATTGTGAAACCTCTACAAGGTTTTTGTTTTAATTGGGTTAACATTTTACAACAATACTATATCGCCTACAGCGAATACGCTTTACAACCATACAGATTCCGTGTGGCACCTGCCTGAATGCGCACATAGGCATGTCACACAGGGAACACGCGCTACAAGCACACGAATTCCGTGTAGCGGATACGGTTTTGTAGAATTAGCAATATATCATGTATTCTAATTCCACGTAATGGATTCACAAATTTATATCTTAAGAAAAGCTTCTTTGAACCCTATTTCCTTCTCTGGCTTACCGAAGTTCCCTGGCTTGGGTCATTCACCAGGCGCTTGGGCAGAAAGCCTTCAGGGTAATGTGTTACGTAAGATTCACCAAAAAGCCGGTTATGAATGACGGTATTCTTGTAAATATCGTAGTCGAATCTTCCTTTTTTTCTAAACCATAATGTAATAACCGAAGAGGACATAACAATAAAAGTTGAGTAAAGAATGGCCATCCATAACATCTGGCTTTGAACCGGTTCAGTAAAACTAAGCAAGATAACGGCAAATGCGATAGGGCCGTTCTGAATACCGGTTTCGAGCGAAATAGCCCGTTGAAAAAGAGGGAACATCCCAAACAATCTTGACATCCAGTAGCCGAAAAAGAAACCTGCCAGCCCAATACCAACAGCGCCAATATATACTTCAACCGGGGTTTGTAAAAACAATCCACCATGGCGGATGAAGGCTGTGCCCAACAGATAAAGGATCACGATGATACCAACGAATCCGGCTGTGTCTTCAGCAGTTTTTGCCCAATCGGGCGATTTCCTTCTGAGGATCATACCCAAAACCACCGGCACCAGAACCAAAATAAGCGAACTGATAATGTTTTTTACCGGAATGACAAATTCCGCTGCTGATCCTGTAGCCTGCAGGTCGGCGGTAATTTGCCCGGTAAAGCCAGCAGTATAAAGCTTAAGCAATATCGGCATCATGACGATGGCCAGGATGGTTGAAGCCGTGGTCATTGAAATACTAAGTGCCACTGAGCCCCTTGCAAAATAAGTAAACATATTGGATGTGGTACCTCCGGGAAGGCATCCGATGAGAATCAGAGAAATTGCAAATGCTGGATGAAGATTTAGGATGGTTGCCAATGAAAATGCGATAAGAGGCATCAGGCCAAACTGCGATATGAAACCAATCAGAACTCCACGGGGTTTTCGGGCTACAGCACGAAAGTCATCGAGGGTAAGGCTGGCTCCCATGCCAAGCATGATCACAAAAATCATCAGCGCAAGCAATGCCTGGTCGTGAGCATAAAGAAGCTGGGTGTTGAATTCCATGGTGTTGATTATTTTTTTGAGGTTTCAGATGAGAAAATTTCTGCGATCACATGATGGAATTTTTGGCCTACCACATGACGTTTTATCTTAAACAAGTTTGTCATTTCATGGCCAACCTTGAAACTCTGTTTTAGCAGCCGAAAATCACGAATCTGCTCGTATGGTTTATAGCCGTTTGATCCGGCAGTCATCCTGCGGATTTCCTCACGGATGATCTTGTGAGCTTCAGGATTTTCGGCAAGCGCTTCAATGGATTGCTCTTTGAACCCGGCTTGCTGGAAGGTCGTCAATTCAGGAACAATCAGCGCACCAACGAATTTCTCATTCTGACCCACCAGCATACATTGATCAATGTAGTGACTTTGGCTCAGGCGCATCTCAATGGGTTCGGGTTCAACATTCTCACCTCTTGAAAGCACGATTGTTGCTTTGTACCGTCCCAGGATTTTGAGGCAATTGTTATAGGTAATAATTCCTAAATCACCGGTTCGAAGCCAGCCATCCCGCATCGCAAAATTTGTAAGTTCAGGATCTTTATAATAGCCTTTCATGACCTGTGGGCCGCGAGCCCATATTTCACCGCGTTGCAAGCGCCCATTATCCGGAAGATTGCTGTTCGGATATAAAATTTCACCTGTTTCCGGGTCAATGATCCGAACCTCGGTTTCAGGAAGCGGCGGGCCAACGGTTCCAACAACAAGGTTGTCCATTGAGCGAACCGTTATTACCGGCGATGATTCGGTCATTCCATAACCTTCAAGCACAGGAATTCCAACGTAATTGAAAAATTTATCAATATGAATTGGAAGCGCACCTCCTCCAGATATGGTTGCTTTGAGCGAACCACCTGCACCTAGCCTAAGCCGTTCAAGAACTGCAGCATTAAAAAATCCGTACCAGGGTAGCACTATCAACCAACGAATTACATGGAAAGGCATCAAGATAATCGTCTTCCATAAAGGCTGACTATTTAATTTAAGGTTTTTATTTGTGATGAAATACTCCGAAACTTTATATTGTCGTGCAAGGAAATAGGCAATATGAAACAAAACCTGCCTTACAGGGTGAGATGCTTTTACGCTTTTCAGGATGCGTTCATGCAATTTTTCCCATAAGCGCGGTGCCGAAGCCATGAAGGTGGGCTCTACATTTCTCATGTCTTCGCCCAATGTCAGAATGCTTGAATAATACGTGCAACCCCCGAAACTCAATGTATACATTTCCATCACGCGCTCAAAAATATGCCAAATGGGTAGCACTGATAAAATCCGGTCGTTGGCGTTATGGTGGCCGGGAAGGTTCCTGATCTGTGAAATCATATTGGCGTGAGTGAGCATGACCCCTTTGGGTTTCCCGGTTGTTCCGGAAGTATAGATGAGTGTGAAAAGATCATCGGGTTTGATCCCGGCTATCCGCTCTTCTACCTGTTTGTCGCCTCTTTTTCTCAGCGCTGATCCATATTCAAGTATATCCGTTAAGCGCTTCACACCTTCCCTTACTTTTCCTTTAGGATCGAGCAGAATTATTTCACGTAAATTGGGCAATTGTTTCCTGAGCCTGAGAATCCTCTCCATCATCTTCTCGGTTTCAACAAAGGTTACCTCCATGCCCGAATGATCAATGATATAGGCCAGTTCATCATCTGTAACATCACGGCCACGGGGCACATCGGCTGCTCCGCAAAGTTGTACGGCACAATCCGACAAAATCCATTCGAAGCGGTTATCGCCGAAGATTCCTACATGGTCGCGGGCATTAACGCCCAACTCAATCAACCCGGTAGCAAGGTTTATACCTTTTTCGTAAAGTTCACGATAGGTTACGGGTTTCCAATCCAGGGCGCTTTCACGAGTTGCAAAAGCAGGAAGGGTTTCAAATCTTTCTGCTGCTATTTTATAAAGCAAAGCAAGGTTTTCCGTTTTGATCCGACGGCTCATAAATTAAAGCTTGATTAAGATAATTAGAATTATATACCCCTCTATATACCATTACTTTAACATAGCAGGACAAGTGAAGCGAGCAGAAAAGAAGTGAATTTAAGTTTGCAAATATACATTAAACTACATTCATGTATATTTGGTTCAATCATAGTCAAAAATGAAATCCACCGTACGGTGTGAAAGTTAAAAGATGCGATTATACAGCATGGCGATTCCAATTTGTGGAAAAGCTGCAATTCATAGGATGCTGAAGCGGGACAATCAGGAGTTTCAAAATGGAATGCAGAAAGGAATCAGCTTTAAAGGTAAATTGTCAATCTGATCCGTGAGGCAAGGTATTATTGCAGGCTGTCCGTTCTCTTCCATTATTCTTAATCCTTTTTCCTGGTGAAGCAGAAAATCAAGAAATATTTCAGCAACATCCTGATATGGGGCTTTTGAAGGAATGGTTACAGCGTACACCATTGGTTCGCCATAAAATTTGATTTTCTCACCCGGAGCTGTGCCTTGCACTTCAACACTCGCTGTCCGGTAATGCTCATGAAATTCAGGATTGCCCAGGTTGATGCTGTCGGGCAATATGAGGTAGTTTAATCCGTGTTGTTCAGCCACGCTGCGGTAAAGGAAAACGTAGTCAATGGTATAGGTTTCAAGTAAGGCCAGCAGGTCAACTTCCTTGGGGCGGATAAAGCGCGTGTCTTTTCCCAGCATCTGATCGTAAAATTTGTGAAGGTTATAAAAGTTTTGTGCCAATTGCCACATCAGCAATGTGCGGTAACCACAGGGATCAGCATTCGGATCGGATCGGCCAAATCGTACACCGGGGCGTTGCAGGATTTCATGCCAGTTTCCGGTAGTGATTTCTGCAGCATACTTTGATTTATCAGTAAAAACAACTGAAAGTTCATTGCGGGCAAAAGCAATATACCAATCCGCATGATCGGGATACAACAACTCTTCGATCACTTTGTAATCGGCGGTAGCATATATATCACATATACGGTTCAGATCCGTGATTTTACGCGCTGCTGCTACGCTGCCACTACTCTCGGTCAATACCTTGATATCAGAATGCTCCAGGTTAAAATCTTTGATCACTTCCCGTAATGGATATGAAAGGCTGCCGGCATGAAAGATTGTAATGGTGTTTGAATCCGCTGAGTTTTTGCCAAAATCGCAGGAACTCAGGAATATGACTGAAAACAAGAAAACAAGGCGCCACATAAGTTTATGTTTTAAAAACCCCGTCAGGGCTTCAGAACCCTGACGGGGTAAATCAGCGGAAATCCGTTTTATCCGTGTTATCCGCGTTCCAATATTTTATTGCAGATCCTTCACAACCTCTACCACCTCAGTCACATCCATGCCGAGGTTTTTAAGATGTGCCAGTGTTGGAACTCCATTTTTATTCCAGCCACGGCGATAATAAACTGCATCAAGCAATTGCTCATAGCGGCCTTCGCGGTACTTACGCGTGGCATCCATTTTTTCCTGCAAGCTCATCTTTTCAGGATCCATGCCAATGAGTTCTTTCAGTTGCTTGTCATAGCGTTCCTGGCGCGACAGGTATTCCTCTTCGGTAACCGGGCCGGCAGCACGGTAAGGCTGTGCATCGTGCGCACGTAATCCATAACCGCGGCGGATATTAAACACGCGTTGGAAATTATACACCCGCTCACTCTGGCGAATCAATTCCTGCTTGTCGAAATCCTTGCCTGTAACTGCTTTGTATATGGTTACATAATTGTCAACATGCTCGGGAACTTTTGCCGGTTCGGCTGATTCGGCGTTGCTTTCGGGTTCTACATCGTTCCACGGCAGTTTACAAAGCCCTTGCAATCCGAACCAGGTACGGAACATCGGAAAATAGTGAAGCGCTTCGGCTTTATTCTCAAATGTGGGGATCTGGTTGTTCACCATATCCATAAAAATCAACCAGGCTTCGTCATGTTGCGGGCCTTTGTTGGTCATGGCATAACCTCCTTGCTGCGCCAGCGATTCTTTTGAAATGTATTGCGAGTATTCCAGGCCTTTGTTTTCCATACCTATGTCCTGGAGGAACTGTGGATCGCCCCAACCTTTTTCAGCAAACATTTCTTTCATCTTGCGAACGCCAAGTCCGGCTATCACGCCAAAACCTTCTCCACGAGCCAGTTGGTGCAATAGATCCATAGCGGCGTCAGCGTTTCCGAAGTTGAGTTTCATTCCACCGGTTCGCTCTTCGTTTAAGATTCCGGCTTCGTAACATTCCATTACGAAACCAAGAATGGTTCCCCATGAAATAGTGCAAATGCCATAAGTATCGCAATAAAAGTTGGCTTCAATCGTGAAATCCGGGTTGAATATTCCGGCACATGAACCCAATGAAGCGGCGGTTTCATATTCTGGTCCGTCAACAATCACGCTTTCGTCTTTGTAAGGGCCGGTTCGAAGAATATAGTTGTCAACACCTTTGGCGCAGGACATGTTGCATCCGATCCAGCAGCCGTCAGGAACGCCTTGTGTGAAGCGTTCTTTATAAATCTCAGAATGTATTTTGGCTCCATCCGGATGACTGCCAAATTTGAAATTATTTGTAGGAAGCAAATCGTAGTCATTCATTACGTTGGTAAGGTGGGCAGTGCCCTTGGTACGCATTTCGGCCTGACTATCGTCAAGTTCGCGCATCTCGCGGTTGAAGCGGCGGCCACGTTCCATGATGGCTTCCAAATCAATCACATTGTTCAGGTTGCCTTTCACGCCTTTGGATTTAGCAACGAGGGCTTTCACATTTTTATCGAATAATACGGTTCCAATACCGCCACGGCCGGCTTGTTTCAGTCGCACCTTCTTACGTTTTACATCATAAAAACTGAAATTCAGCATTCCAATGAGGCTATGTCTTGCCGCACTGCCGGCAGATACTACTGATATATTTTTCTTGTCTTTTTCGTCGTCGGCGAAAATTTCGGTGAGTACTTCAGCAAGGTGGTGACTGTCTTCGAGTTCGTAAGGCGCTTCATAAATTTCTACAACTTCGCGGGTTTCATCAATAAGAACGATGACTTGCTTGTCGCTCTTACCTTGAAGTTCCATTGAATCAAATCCTGCAAATTTCATGAACGGTCCAAAAAATCCTCCCACGTTACTGTCAATCACAATGTCAGTCTGGGGAGAAATAGTTACCACCAGCGACTTTCCGGTTCCGGAATATTGAGTGATCCCACAGATAGGACCGGTGTTGATCACAATTTCATTTTCAGGATCGTTCCATTTGGTTTCAGGTTTGGTGGCATCCCAAAGAAGTTTGAGGCCAAAACCCTTTCCACCGGTGAACTTTTCTTTCATTTCTTCGCTTACTGGCTTTTCTTTCATCTCAAGGCTGCCAACATTTACATACAGTGTGCGGTTGTTGTAACCTTGCTCGATGGGCTTCCATTCGTACTTGAACTGTTTCAGCAGCTTGTGGCTGTTTTTGATTTCTTCAATATTCATAGCATTGTATTGTTAAAAGTGGTCACTGTTAATCAGTTCACAAAGGTAGAAATATTTTGCCGATCACAAAGCCTGAATGCCTGTAATACGTGGGGATTTGGGGTTTGTTGACGGCTTAATGAAATTGCGATTTGTCAGGCAAATCAATGCTTCCCGAAAGTTTTTTCAGATAGCTAAGAATGAATATAAATTAAATTTGCAAAATGTCGCATTATTTGCGACAAAATGCGTATATTTGCGGTTCAACTAAAACAATGAGGAAAATGACTTCAAAAGTTTCGGAAAGCATGGTCACATACCAATCAACTGACGACAGCAATGTTTTAACACTCATTGCCACAGTCAGAAACGGCCTGGATTACACTTTTTTTTCAGATTTCGCTGATGTTGCACCGTTTTCAATGCTGGAGTGGTCTGAGTTTTTACATCTATCTCCTCGAACCATGCAACGTTATAAAAAAGAACAAAAAGCATTTGATCCGATTTATTCGGAGCGCATTCTCGAAATTATAATGCTTTATAAGCTGGGCGTTGGTGTTTTTGGTGATGAAGATAAATTCCATTCGTGGCTTGATAGCAGCAACATCGCCCTGGGTGGGGTGCTACCAAGATCATTAATGGACAATGCCTTTGGGATCAAAATGATAAAGGACGAGCTCAACCGCATTGAACACGGTGTACTGGCATGATCGTTTACCGTTTGGCAAAAGCTAAATACAGCAGTGATCTTACAGGAAAAGGCGCTGAGAAAACAGGTGGCCGCTGGAATAGCAAAGGCACTTCCCTGCTTTATACAAGTGAGTCGAGAGCCCTTTGCACGGCGGAAATCGCTGTTCATACACCGCTTGGGTCTGTACCAAATGATTATGTAATGATTTCAATTGAGATTCCTGATGACGCCAGCATCACACAAGTCGGCTTTGAGGAATTACAAGAAGACTGGAAAACGTTTCCCAATTCGCATGCCACCCAGGAAATCGGAGATCGCTTTGTAGCGGATAATCTGGCGTTGGTGCTCAAAGTTCCTTCAGCCATTGTTCAGGGTAATTTCAATTTTCTTGTAAACCCCCAGCATCCTGATTCCAGGAAAATAAGTATTATCGAAATAGTAAACTTTGAATTTAACACGCGGATGTTTGTCAATTGATTCTTAAAGCTGAGATTCTGAAGCGTTAAATACTATTTTAGAACCTTTCACTGCACCTTTGGCAAAGCCGAACTGTGATGTTCTACAATCAGCCAATTTGAATCAAACTTCTTATAGACAAAAGTAAATCGAACCGGAATTTCAACAATTTCAGCATTCTGAGTAACTGAGAATACATAGATCCCTGAATTAACAGCCATATCGCCAAATATCCTTATATTCTCTTCCTTCATTTCCGCGCTTGGAGAAAGGGATAGGAAAAAATCAAAATAATCACCGATTTCTTTATGATTATGCCTTACTTTAGGTGAAAGCGTAGGCAACAAAATTGCTTCTTTGGCATAAAGTGTAAGAACCTGATCGGTTTTTTTTGATTGGAGAGCATTGTTCCATTCCTGGAAAAGCTTGTGAACTTCTGATTTTGATATCATTGAAATAAGTGTTGTTGAGGCTTAACTAGGTTCCAGCATCTTAAACAAGACTTTGTATGGAATTGTTGAATCCGGATCAAACAAGCATAGCATGCTGTGAATCTTTTTCTATTTTTGCCCTACATAACTATATACACTTTTGATGGAGCGCTAAATTCATAAAGATGCAATGGATTTATGATACACTAAAAACAAAAACCGTTGGTATTGCAGGCTGCGGAGGATTGGGATCAAATTGTGCAATGGCGCTTGCGAGAGTTGGAATTGGCCGTTTGATCGTCGCCGATTTTGATGTTGTGAGTAACAGCAATTTGAACAGGCAGTATTTTTTTAACGATCAAATCGGCATGCTAAAAGTGTATGCTCTGAAAGAAAACCTGCTCCGTGTTAATGCCGATGTGAAAGTAAATGCTTTCGATCTCCGGCTATGTTCAAATGATATCCTTGAAGTCTTCAGCGATTGTGATGTGATCATCGAAGCCTTTGACCTGGCGAAAATGAAACAGATGATCATTGAAACTGTACTTATGTTTATGCCGGATAAATATATCATCTCAGGCATGGGGCTTGCAGGCTGGGGCGACAACAATTTATTAAAAACTGCATTTCACGATAAGTTGATTGTGTGTGGCGACGGCGAAATTGAAATTTCAGAAACCCTGCCCCCACTTGCCCCGCGTGTGGGCATTGTTGCGCATATGCAGGCCAACATGGCACTTGAGTTACTTCTTGGGAAAATGCCTTACAGTAATCCAATCAAATAAAGCGTTCGGAAAATGAAAATAGTGCTAAACAATACATCAGAAGATTTTGATAGCGATAAACTGACAGTGAGCGAATTACTCAAAATCAAGAATTTCACATTCAAGATGCTGGTAATCAAAATCAATGGAAAAGTAATTCGTAAGCATGAATACGAAGCTGCTTACATAAAAGATGGCGATCAGGTTACGGTACTGCACCTGATTACCGGAGGTTGAATTCGGGATCAAACTACCTCAGCAACCACAAAAGAACTTCCTCCTACAAAAACCAGATCCTCTTTTCCGGCTTTGGTTTTGGCAGCATGAAAAGCCTTGCCAACCGATGCATAGATGTCACCTTTAAGTCCGATTTTATCTGCTTCCGAAGCTAGCAATGATGCGTCTAATCCCCGCGGGATATCAGGTTTGCAGAAATAATAGATTGCCGAAGCGGGAAGCATCGTCAGTATGCCCGCAACATCTTTATCGTTGACCATGCCCAACACAAAATGGAGTTTTCTGAATTCTAAAGTGCTAATCTGTTTAATTATAAATCTGATCCCGTCCTTGTTGTGGCCAACATCGGCAATGATCAGCGGGTTGCGCCCCAACACCTGCCAACGGCCTTTTAAACCTGTATTTTGAGTCACCTTTGCTATACCGTTGGCAACAGCTTCTGGTGTGATGTGAAAATTTTGGTTCCTTAAAACGTCAAGTACTTTTAACACAGTAACAAGGTTTGGCGCCTGATAATCACCGCCAAGCGGACAATATAAATCCTTAAAAACAATCTCATCATCCCGGTAAACTCTGTAGTGTGAACCTGATGTTAGTGCAGGCTTAGTTTTTTCTACGCGCAACTCCTGATCGGCAAAGTAATATGGTAAATCTAATTCCGTGGCTTTTGAAATAAAAACATGTTCAGTTTCGGGATGGGTTTCACCGACTACGACAGGAATTCCGGGTTTAATAATTCCGGCTTTCTCCTGTGCGATTTTCTCCAATGTATTGCCTAGAAACATCATGTGATCCCAACCAATAGTGGTGATCACGCTTATTTCAGGGCTGAGGATATTGGTTGAATCCAGGCGCCCGCCCATGCCGGTTTCTATTACTGCGACATCGACTTGCTTTTTTGCAAAATGATCAAAAGCAAGCGCCACGCTCATCTCAAAAAAAGAAGGCTTCAAAGATTCAAACTCATTTTTCCATGACTTAACAAAATCAACAACTTCCGATTTCAATATCATTTTGCCGTTGATGCGGAACCGTTCACGATAATCCTTGAGATGTGGAGAGGTGTGAAGCCCGGTGCAATAACCTGCGCTTTGCAGGATAGACGCAAGCATGTGTGATACAGAACCCTTTCCATTGGTTCCGGCAATATGAATAGAACGAAATTTTTTGTGTGGCTCGCCTAACATCGCGCACAAAGACTCGATATTCCCAATATCTGGCTTATAAGCAGCCGGGCCTATCCGGTGAAATACAGGCAACTGATCATATAGGAACTCGATGGTTTGCCGGTAGTTCATGATTGAAAAGCCAATCCGTTTATTGCAATTAGTTACGTCGTCGGAAATTGTATGTAATGGTTCCTGTTTGCTCCGGTGCATCGGGATTGGGGCTAAAACGTGCACGCAATGCTGCCTGTTCGGCGGCTTTACGAAGAGCAGGATCGGTTGTGGTTGTTCCGCGGGCCCCAGCAGTAGCACTTATTACCTTGCCAACTTTGTCAACCCAGATGGTAACTACCACGTTGCACTCCTCGCGTGAGGGGTATTCCGGGTCGGGAAGATCAACAGCCGATCTGCCTGAAAGACTGAAAGAAATCCCTTCACCAGCGCCACCTATGCCTTCGTTTGATGGTCTATCCGGTGAACCATCCGGCCTGCCCTGGTCGCCTGCTTGTCCGGTTGCTCCTTCATTTTGCCCTGTTTGTGATTCCTGGGTCCTTGGGGGATACAGTGCACGCGGATCAACTTTTGGAGGTTCAGGCTCGGGATCAGGTTTCGGCTCCACCTTTGGTTCAGGTTTAGGTGGCTGGGGTTTGGGTTCAATTTTCTCTTCTTCCTGGGCGGGTATCGCAACGGTTTCTTCGGTAGTTTGGGTTACAATTTCTTCCTTTTGCTCCGAAGGTTCCGGCCTTGGTGCCGGGGCTGAAGCAGGCTGAACTACTGATGGCTGCTCACGCCCCATGCCTGCATCGGTATAGCCGAGGCTTACTTCAACACCCTCCTCGCCCGGTAGCGGCAATGGGGTTCGCAAAGCAAATAAAATAAACAGTAATAGCAGCAAAGCATGAAACAATGCAGTGCCGATAAAGGCATAGGTTTTGTTTCTTTCTTCTTTACTCATCGCTTTGGCCTGGTGGCAAGGATTACTTTATGTTTGGTATTGTTGCGCTCGTTCACAACATTGATTGCGTCAATCAGCGAAACAATGTATTGCACCGGCACAGTCTGATCCGCTCTGAGTACTACCGTTGCTTCAGTTTCAACTAGCAGCGCTCTTATAAGTTCTTCCACCAGGTTTGTCTCACTGATGGGACGGTCTTCCAGAAAATATTCAAAACTTTCGTTGATATACACCGTGATTGTTTGCTTTGCCATTGTTTTGCTTTGGCTTTCAGGAAGCAAAAGTTTGATGGCATTGGGTGCGATCAGTGTTGAAGTCAGCATGAAAAATATAAGTAGTAAGAACACAAGGTCGCTCATGGAGGCCATGCTGAATGCTATGCTTCTTTTATTCCTTGTTTGTATTGCCATCTCGGAATTTCAGATTTCAGATTTTAGATTTCAGATTGTTTTGTGATGTAGTGATGCAGTATTATGGAGCAATGGAGTGCTGGAGTTGTTAATTCGTTAATTGGTTAATTGGTCAGTATTAGTTCT
>JACZJK010000015.1 GCA_014860575.1 Bacteroidales bacterium | reverse complement strand
TTACTCTCCATGTGAGTGGGTAACAGATAGTCTTAGAACAACCGAAACAAATCCCACAGGTACGCAATGTTGTTCAGAAGTTCTATCTGGAGAAGGAGGAATAATTCAAGATTATTCTACATGGAAGTATAGTGCTTCGTTCATACCTATTGATGGTTTCATTGATCTTTATTGGCAATGCTCTGTAAAAACGGCTCCAGCTTTTTGGTGCCCAAGTTCGATTGCCTTCTTAATGTCATCACAGCCCATTGATTTCATACCAGTTTCAATGTTCAGTAATCCCCTTTGAAAATAAGCTTCGGCATATCCAGGATTAAGTCCAATTGCAGTTGCGAAATCAACCATCGCTCCAACATTATCACCAGATGCCTTTTTTGAAATAGCCCGGCCAAGATAAGAGTTTGGGTAATCAGCTTTCAATTCAATAGCTTTACTGAAATCTTCAATGGAACCTTCAAAATCCCCTAATCTTCTTCTTTCAATAGCCCTTTTGTGATATAATTGATTGAAAGAAGAATTTACCTTTATTGCTGCAGTTAAATCATCAATAGAGCCTTGAATATCCCGGATGTTTGAACGAATAATTGCTCTTTCGTACAGCGCATCTTTATGAAGCGGCTCAAGTTCTATGGCTGCTGAAAAGTTAGTAAGGGCATCTTCTTCGTTATTTAAACTTTTATGTGATAAACCCATTTTATAAAACGCTTCAACATTTTTAGCATCGTGTTTCACAACTTCCTGAAAAGCAATGATTGCCCCGTTCCAATCTTTGCTTTCAAATTTGGTATTGGCATTTTCCAAAAGCTCTTTAACATTTGGTCCACAAGCAGCCAGCATTATAATCATAGCTGATAATAAATAAATTAACCTTTTCATGATTTACTTTTTTTGATTTTGATAAGTGTTATAATTGTGTGAGAATAAAATAGAACATTTACTTTATAGAATTGGACTTATGTCTATAGTGATAAAGTTTCTTTGTGGTGTAAACTGATCATTATAAATGATTGATAATCATCTAATAGTTGCAAAAACGGTACATGGAACACCGTCGCATTTAGCAATCTGCAGGGGTGATACTATCAGTTCGCTGATAATGTTACCCTTTCTCAGACTGATCAGGTTCATATCCTCAAGTAAGAGAATTGGGGCCTCAGGATTTAAAAATCTTTTGTGTGCCAGGCGTCCAATGTCACGATGCTAAAAACTGGAAACAGAGATGCTGTCGAACCCGAGAATCCTGACATTTGGCAGCTTTTCCAGCAGGTAATTGTAAATTGCCGTGGATAAACCTATATTCTCCTCCCAGTATTAGTGGATGTATCTGATATGGCACATTCCAGTCTTAACGATCAGAATATCGGCATCTCCTTTTCCTTTTAGATTTTCTAATGCTCCGATAAGCTCTTGCTCCAGGATAAGCGACTGCGATCTAACTTCTATAATTAACGGACACTCAAGAAACCAGAACTCATTGGGAAAATCTTCCATGGTTTGCCAATCGTCGTATAAATGATAGGATAAAATAATATGGGTTAACTTGGCGCGAGGACTCCCCAGTCTATTGAACTTGTTCTAATACGCTTTACAGCATTTTGGTTGCCATAAGTTGAGGCAAACTTATAATCCATTACATTTCGCTGAAGGAGTCAGGCTGGAAATTCTTGTACTTTTTTTACTTCGAGGTTGCAAGAATAGCAGAACAAATGAATTCACGATAGACGGAAATGTAGATTATTGAAATTAAGCATCATCCGTAGGGTAAATAAACTGAAAATAGCTTATTCTACACAATCCAGGTTAAGTCTAATCTCTCAAGCAACGAACGCTATACCCAAATTTCTTATCACCATTGTATCTGTCAATTAGTCCATATTTATACCATAAACAATGAACCCAAGCAGACCACTCCTGATCCTCTGTGGTACTCCACCAAATCCCCCTCATTCCGCGATACCAGTAAAAACCTTCATCTGACCGACAACCTGAAGGTAGACCTGAAAATCCATATTCATCCGTGCCATAATGTATTTCATGAGAATTCCATCTGGGATGCTCAGTAGTGTTACAATCACCACCCAAGGGAGAATCAACCTGCCTGCATGATTTGAGATGATCGCCATTAGGTTCCATATGACTTCCAATGAACCCAACCAATTGCATCCATTCCTCATCATCAGGCACATGCCATCCTTCCGGGCAGATACCATCCGGATTATTAACTGCATGCCAATTATATAAAGCGCCGTATTTTTCTTTCATCAATACATCATTTTCATACCAGGCATAAGCACCTGATTGATTATTCTGCCATGCTACATTATTACTACCAGGATAGACAATATCAGTTCCGTTCCGATACTTTGTTGTTTTCAGATTTTCTTGCATCCAACATTGATCTCCTAACAACAAGGTATTATAGACATTATTATCAATATCTGTAACTGTTGGAGTACTTGGACATGGGGTACCAATGATACGATTAGCCTGAAGGTTACCCATAGTATCAACTACTATTTGATATTGAATGTCATTGGCATCTCTGAGCCTTAGCCCTAACGATTGATTAGAAACAAATGAAAAAGGCACACAATGTATCTGGCTGGTACCTATTATATTATAATCAGTACCACCAAGTGGATCAACTTCTGTTTTAATAAAATAAGGACCCTGTTCCCATTCAATATCAGCAAATTTTCCGTAAACCGTTACACCTTGCCCAATAATATAAGAGATAAGACCATTTGCATTGCTTGTTACTGAGTGAGTCTCGATATATACCATCCTGCCATCAATAGTATTCTGAATTATACTTACTCTAATTCCAATAAGTGAATTGGACACTATCTGATTTTCAGCGTTACGAACTACTGCCTGGTGCGAAATACCGGGTTGACTTTGTGGTAAGACTGATAACATAAAGGATTGGCAAACAATAAAAAAAACAATTTTTTTCATGTCATGATATTTTAAAATTGGATGCAGAGAACTTTGCAATTCAGATTATAAAGAATTAAACTAAAGTTTCATACTTGCCAAAACTGTGCACGGAACTCCGTCGGCGCCAGCTATCATCAATGGTACTACGATCAACTCATTACTGCTTGAATTCTCACCAATGTTTCGTAAATCCATATCTTCCAAAAGCAACACGGGTTTTTCAGGATTCAGGAACTTTTTGTGCGCCAGGCGTCCAATGTCACGATGCTGAAAACTGGAAACAGAGATGCTGTCGAACCCGAGAATCCTGACATTTGGCAGCTTTTCCAGCAGGTAATCGTAAATTGCCGGGGATAATCCAATATTCTCCTCCCAGTATTGCCGGGTGTTTCTGATATGGCACATTCCAGTCTTTACGATAAGGATATCAGCATCTCCTTTTCCGTTTAGATTATCTAATGCTCCGATAAGCTCTTGTTCCAGGATGAGCGATTGCGGTTTAACTTCCACAAACAAAGGATGCTCAAAGAACCAGAAATCAGCGGGAAAATCTTCCATGGTTTGCCCATCGTTATAAAAATGATAGGGAAAATCAATATGAGTTCCTACATGGAGCGTTGACCTGAAATGCGTTTCATTCGCAGTATCGCCCCTGTCCATGCTGCTTTTCTTTGTGATTTCCACCACGTTCCGATTGCCATAGGTAGGTGTGACTTCATCAATGAAGAAAGATAAATATATTTTTTTTAAATACATAAGTGCTTTAAGTTAAAGTTTTCAGGCTATACCTGCAAGCATATCCTCCTCCTCCATCATTTCCTGCCTTTCAATGTCTTCAATAGAAAGAATATTTTCGAAGCAAGGCATAACTACTCATCAACCTGGTATTTACAAAGCCTTTATCGCTTTAGTCAAATACCGGTTACCGGCTGCTAGAATAAGTCTTCTTCTTCAGGCAAACTCAGGTTAAAGTTTTCAGACATTTTCTTTTGCAATTCAAAGTAATCTGTTGTATTACAGATAGCCTTTATGTCATTAATAATTGAATCAGATAAATGATTTTGCCAATCGCCTGTACTTCCTTTCCTAAAAAATTTGCCTTCACCAGTTTCCTTTTTATTTTTAAAATTTGTTTTCTCTCGGATATATTCTATTTCTTTCGCCTGTATTACACTCAGGTTGAGATAGTTGGCCAACTCCAGAACCTGATTTACAAAATCGTTGTGCAGTCTTTTGTAGCTGCATAAAAATGGTTGAGATTCCGGCAGATTACTATCGTGCCAGAATCGCTGATATTCAATATAGTTTTTAATGACAGCTTTACCAGTACCATTCCAATAATAATCTTCTATTGTAAGATTGGCTGATAAATTATTGAGCCTTTTTTCATGAAAAAATCTGGAAACGAGCACATCTCTGATATCTCTTATGATATTAACGATTTTCACATGCTTGTCTTCCAGCAATTTCTTGTACTTTGTTTTGCCAACCCAGTGTTGCTTGCAAAAGTAATTGTCCTGCTGGTATTTAACATGCAATAGAAAAGCATCCAACTTGTTTTCATCTATGCTTGAATTCCACCAGGTATTGTCCTGGTATTCGGCTGGTACTCTTTCATAGATCTCAAATGATCGAATAATTTGCTGAAGCCATGTGCTACCGCCTTTAGGAGCACCATTATTTATTACCAACATAATTTTGTAGTGATTGGTTTGTTGATAAACACCTTCTTAGGATTTGCCGGATTTTTAATGTACTATTTTGAAAGAAACCTACAAAATACCATTGTGTATTCTTAATCTGCCTATAACTGCAGGGTTGCCAGCAGGTTCTCAACCGCCATCACCCCCTGCCTTTCAATGTTTTCGTAGGTGCGGGAACCCACATGAGAAGTAATGATAACATTATCCATCCCAATCAGGGGATGATCCTTATCAATGGGTTCCACTTCCGAAACATCAGTTAAATATCCGGCAATACTTCCTGATTTCAGTGCAGCGATGAGGGCTTCGCGGTCAACAAGTTTTGCCCTGGAAGTATTCACCAGGTATAGTCCTTTTTTGATATGATTGCTGATGATGCCGGCTGAAATTATTTTCTCGGTTTCCTTCTTCAGGGGCAGATGCAGGCTGATAATATCGCAAGCAGTGGTCATTTCAGCCAATTCATTGAACCGGGATATGCCATGCGTTGTAATAAAATCTTCATCTATAAAAGGATCGTAAGCCGACACTTTTAATCCGAAGGCCACAGCCCTCCTGGCCAACTCTTTCCCAATCCGGCCCAGCCCGACGATTCCCAGGTGTTTGCCATATAAATCATGCCCGATGGTGCGTATCCAGTTGCCCTGCATGGTAGTGGCATTGTATTCGTGATGCACATTGCGGAAGAAGGTCAGCAAGAGTGCAAATACATGCTCAGCCACAGTTATCTGGTTCACATCGGGGCAGTTGGTTACCTTCACTCCATATTTCCTGGCAGCTTCCAGGTTGATGGAATCCAGTCCAACGCCATATTTTGAAATGATCCTGAGCTTACCTTCTGCGCCCCGCTTGATGACCTCTTCAGTGTATTGATCATCGCTGCAAATAACACCATCATATAGATGAATGATGTCGAGCAGGTCTCTTTCGGGCAGGGGGCCTCTGAGCTTGTCAATATCAAAGCCGGTATCAGCAAGCATTTGGTGGTGCCTTCCCGGGCTGTCCTGGAATGAAGTGCTGGTGAGTAGAATTTTCATGCTTATTTACTAGGTGTTAATGAGTGAGTTGAAATTGTTGAAATCGTTGATGCGGATAAGTTCTTTTCCGGCAAATAATTCCAGGTTGTCGCTGTGCTGCCTGAGAATGAAGCGGATATTGTTTTCGGTAGCAGCTTTGTAATCCGATAAAGCATCGCCGATAAATATACATTCGCCAGCCTGGTATCCATATTTGCCCAGGATATGTTTTACCCAGTGTCCTTTGGATTCGGGCGAGCCAAAAATATCTTTGAAGTATTGCCTGATTCCCCTTGCTTCGGCAATTTCCTTCATCTCTTCAGTGGGCGTTCCGGTGATGATAAAAAAATTCATGAGCGTATGACTGGTTGAGATGAAATCAATTACGCCATTTACATAAGGAGCATCAATTACACCCTGCACTACCAATTCCGAAAACCGGGCGGCCAGGCTCATGACTTCCTCCTGCGTAATGTCTTTATCCAGGTGCTGTTTATGGTACAGCCTGAATTTTTCAAATCTCGACATACCGCCATTGTCCAGGTGATGCTGCCTGACCTGCCGGGCGATCTCTTCACCATAAGGAAGATACATCTGATAAAAGGCCTCGGATTTCACGTCCAGTGAATCGGCAATTACGCCATCGAAGTCAAAAAGAATGGTTTTTATTTGCATAGGGGGTGATGTTGGAAGTTAGAGGTTTGAGACGATAAGATAGCAAAGCTGGATAATTTAGACTATTCCTTTTCCATTGAGCGCTTTACTTCTTTTATGCATTCGAGGATGCCTTGCCCCATATCAATAAATGGGTTAGAAATAAGCTTTTTGCTGGCAAGGGGATGAAAGGAGTATGGACTTAGTTTGTAGTGATGCTTGTATCCATTCTTTTTGAGGATAATTTCAAGGTCGGTATTTAGAATTTCTTTGATCATCTCAAAAAGCTCACTACGTTTCATACGTTCAAATCCGGTGAGGATCAGGTGTTCGTTTTCATATTTATCATCTTCAATGATATTAACCGAAAGCACTGAAGCATCTGAGGCATGAATGTATTCGCGTACCTCTTCCCCATCGCCATCGTGCTCAATTTTATTTGTTAAAATAGCTTTTCGGATCAGGTTAAAGATATAATTATTGTCGAATTCAAGCTCACTGTAAACTGACCCATATCTTATTATTGAGTATTTTAAACCGTAACGCTTAAAATATTCATCAATTACTTTTTCTGAGGCTAATTTACTTATACCGTAAAAAGAGCCTTTGTCGCTTAAAGCATAACTGCTGCTTGCAAAAACGTATCTTTCCAATCTTATTTTTCTTGCTGCTTCAAGTATGTTGGCATTGCCTATTACATTGAGCTGTAAGGTTTTCACAGGAAATTCAATTGCCTTGTCGAGGTTAGCGAAACCAGCAAAATTGTATATGAAATCAGTATTACTTGAAACAACAGCATTAACCCGTTCTGCATCAAGTATATCACATTCAACAAAAACTGAGGGAGATATGTGAGGTGAGCGCTTAAGATCGGCAACTGTAACATGGTAATTACGTTTGATAAGTTCGTTCACAACATAACCACCAAGGAAACCAGAACCACCAAAGACAATAACTCTTTTTTGCATAATGATCAGTCTTTAAGATTTATTTTAACAAATTCTTCTTTGATCTTGTTTCCCAGGAAAAAGAAGTCAATACTAAAGGCTATGAATGTACATCCTTCGCTGATTTTTTCATTTACCAGAGAAGCATCAGGATGAATGACATGAAAACCAGATGGTTTGTTATGTTTTTTGCAGACTTCCAGCACATGGCTGATGGCATCTTTGACATCCTGGCGGTGATATTCTCCGGGAAAACCCATGGAAGCAGAGAGATCGTAAGGCCCGATGATATATGCGTCAATATCATCAAGCGTGATGATTTGCTCAATGGCATTCACAGCATCTATATGCTCAATCTGGGCAACCACCACTGATTCGCGGTTTAACCATTCCTTGTATTCGCCGAAGGCGGTACCATATTTTTGTGCACGGGCCAGACCAACCCCCCTCCTTCCCAGTGGTGGGTACTTGACATAACTTACCGCATCCTTAGCTTGTTCCAGTGAGTTTACCATAGGAACTATAACGCCAGTTGCACCGGCGTCCATCACTCTTTTGATAATCAGTTCATCATTTTTTCCTACCCTGACCAATGCTGCTTTATGGTTTGACTGAATCACAGCCACAAGTTCCTGCATTTTTTCAAACTCAATTACGGAATGCTCCATGTCAATAACCAGCCAATCGAAAGCAGTTTGAGTCATAATTTCGGCAATACTCTGGTGCCCGATGGTTAGCCAGGATCCGAGAGTTAATTCATTGCGTTTAAGTCGTTCTTTAAGATTCATGTTTTATAAATATTAGTTCGTTTTGCCAATGCCGGGATCATAGATGATGTAAGTGACTGTATGCTTTTTCCCTTATCTTCCAGCCATTTAATCTGCTCTTCGAGCTGGTGGATATGTGCATGATAATATTTATTGTAGTTCCGGTCTCTGAAAAACGAGGGATGCCATTTGAACACAGACTTCATTTCCTTGTCAAACTGAGATTCGGGATTAAATTTCCAGAAATAGGTTTCTTTCTCTTCTCTGCCATCAGCGCCTGCGATGTAGATTTCATCAGAGAAGGTGGCTGCCAGAGGCAACATAAGCATAGTCAAGATGTTATCAGTTGCTTTAACACTTAGACGGTCAGAAGCCGGAAGGCAAAAGTCCCCTTCAACTGTTTCAATACCAATTACATAATTTTCCAATTCGGGAAACCACGACAATATGAGTGGTAGAGTGAATTCGGGTACTACAACGAAAGAGTGATATTTTCTGACCACTTCAATCATACTGCTTCGAAATGCAAAGGCGTAATCAGATGCACCGAAATGAAAAACCGGATCAGCAAATGTGATAATATCAGGCCCATTCAAGTGTTCAAGCAGAGCAGTGTTTTTCACAAGACTGTTACATATAATTTTGATGGCATCATCCGGAACAGGCAGACTTTTAACATTATTGACCGAAGGCCCGGTGAGCAGGCAATAACCTACTCTTTTATTTTTCAATTTATTACACAGTGTCCGGAAATTATTAATTGATCTGTCTCTCAAATGTTGTTTTCGGTCATGAGGTAAAAGTTTGAAGTACGACCGTTGGTATGTGAGACTTTCCGTGTGAGAAAAAAAGCGACTGTCAATAATTTCGGTACGGCTGAAATGCCTGATAAGTGGTATTAATGAAGTAGCCTGGTGACAAAGAATCAGATGAAACTCTCTGAAAGTAAAACGATCATTGACTTTTAGGGTCTGAAATTGAAGTAAATCAATGTGATGGCCAGTATTTTTTATGTTTTGAAAAACATCATTGCTGACACTTTTAAAAGTATCATCGTTAACAATAAAGAAAAAACGAAAACCATTACTTCGTGGAAAAGCAATGCTTAGTCTTTTGAAAATATCAGCAAGTAAATCCCTGCTAACGATTGCTGGATAAACAAGTATTTTTTTCTCTGATCCGATAGCATTAATGGGTGAGTGCTGACGGTTCTTAATAAAATAGAAGGATTTAAAAGCAAACCAACGGTAAGCTCTCATTATCCAGGAAGAGCCAAGGCTAAATTTCATTTGCTCTTTTAAGCTTATAGAGCGTTTCAGCCATAATAAAATCAGCGGGCTCATCAATATCAACAGCCTCAAGCTTGTCAAGTTCAGTCATTAATGGGCGGAGTCCGATTCGTTTATTGGCGGCTGATACAAACGATTTCTTTGAGAAAATATAAAAGCAGGAGTTCTCTTCATAAACCGGTGGCAAGTCCTGGGTACGCAGCAATTCCGCGGGGTTGTGGTTGATGGCCGATCCATCTTTCCAATACAAACGTGTTTGAAGGCGGGTTACCGAGAAAACAGAATCATGCTTGTCAAGATTAGCAAAATACATCTCAATTCCCCTGTTAATACTTTCGGTAGTGAGCAAAGGATTGGTACTGTGGGTTTGTATGAAATGTTCTGTTTGTGACTGGGAAAGGTCGTAGGCAATAATATCGTTCATTGGAACAAAATCGCCTTGAAGTGATACCGGCCGATCAATAATTCGGATTTTGGGAAAATACCTGGCAGAATCCTCAGCTATTTTTGTGCTATCGGTATTGATAAGAATTTCGTCAATGTAAGGCGATTGAGAAAGCGCTTCTGCTACGGCATGGTACAAAGGTTTGCCATGAAGCAATCGCATATTCTTATTTGGAACCCTCTCGGAGTGCGCTTTCATTGGTAATAGGGCAGTAATCATATTCAAATTCGTTGATAAATGAGTGAATTAAGATTTTTGGTGAAGGGAACAACAACCTCTGCTAAAGTAGCCTGTTTAGCCAATTAGGCAGTCTTTTTCTAATACCGACTGAAATACTTTCCCTTATTTGCTGATCCGGAACGATAAAGCGCAGGATTGCCTTAATAAACTTTCCGGCGATATGGATTATGCGCCAGATAAATCTCTTAATTAAAGCATATAATCCCCCGGATTCTTCAGGATTAAATTCTTCTATATCACGGTTTGACATCATTCCCGCTTCCCTTAACCTTTCCCGCTCTAATTTCAGCAGGGTTTCAATCCTTTCTTTAGCAGTAATATTGACCAAGGAAGCGTCAATATCTCTTATTTCAATTTCTTTGTCAGTAACTCCTATTTGTATCCTGATGCCTTTCTGCTCATTTATGAATTGATGGGTAATGCTGAGGGTATGCTTCCCTTTGGGCAATGCAAATTTCTCTCTGCTGGATTCAAAAGGGCCGCTGCCTTCGCGGGCTAAAGTTACATACAGCGTGCAATCCTGACTGATACTCAGGTGAACTTCTCCGACCACAACATCATCGGGCAATGCAGAACCCGTGAACTTAATACCAACCCAATTGCTCTGATAAGGTGGCATTAAACGATACGAGCCGTTTTCAAGTGTTGCATCACCAAAGCGGGAAATACCAGAAAGCACAAATTCGCCGGGCAAGGGTTTATCTTTTTCCTCTTCTGCAGTGGTTGAAAGAAAATCAATACCAGCCCGATTCCTAAATATATTTGCCAGTGCATATTCATCAACCGGCTCACTGAATGCAATTATATGAATTATATTTCCTGTTTCTGAGAGTTCGCATGGATATCTGAGTAATTGTTTCCATGCTGAACCCCTGTCATCATTGTCTGCATACCGCTCACTTATATAAACTGAATACTTGCGATGTATTAGTAATTCTGCTATCTCATGGAGACGAAAGCCTGCCATTGCTTCACCAGCATCAGCACATTCAATCAGCAGGATGTCCGGATTGTAATTGTGCCAGGGAATGTCTCTGAGAATTGAAAAAGCATCTATTCCGGCTCCTATCCTGAACAAGTCAATTTTATGTAGCTTTTTCAAGGTTAAGTATTCTTCAAGCGATATGGTTTCAGCATCAGTGGCTTTGAAAGCATAAGCGCTGCCTGGTTGCTGGCCTGAGCGATAAAAGCAATAATCTTTATCCAGGGCGCTTTTTAGCGATTTGTTTTCAGCAGATACAGAACCCATGCGAATGTTCGCGTTGAAGTCAGCAACCAATTTTTCATAATCAGCAGGATTGGGTTCAAACGCAAGTATGATCCATCCTTTTCCGGCAATTCCCTGCAGGTGCTGGCCTGTTCCGGTGCCCAGGTCGAGCATGACAGGCCTTGTTGCTGCAGCGATAAAATTATCTGCAAGTATATCTAATTCATTGACAGTTGCCTGATGAAATTTCTCAAATGGCCCAACCAATACAGGTATGATCGCATCCTGAACCTGCATGGTTCGTAAAATGCAGTCTCTGAATTTATCCTGAACCTGCTTTTTGGTAAGGTTTTTTGAAACAAAATCAATTGCTTTCCTGCTAACTTCGTGACAATGGTCTAAATCGGAAATCAATGATACAATCACTGCTTTAATATCTTCAACACTACGCCGTTCAACTACTTTGGCACAATCCGCTTTTTTCAGAAAGTCAATTGTGGCCGATTGCGGTGGTCCATAACCCAATACCACTGCCCCCGAAACCAGACATTCAGGGAGTTTGTTGGCCAATGACAAGCTGGTATAGCTCAGGCTTATTTCATCGAAATTGTAGGCAATTATCAGTACATCTGCCTCACTGAGGCTCTGTTTATAGAGTTTACTGTCAACCAGTGCAGCAACAGAAACGCCTTTCATTTGCTTGTATTTTTTCAAGGCTTTTTCCAGGTGCCACTCTGTGGTATAAATTTCAAAGCGTAAGTCATACGTTTGGCTCAGCTCCGAAACAGCCATGGCTATATCTGTAACACTGTCGAATCCCATATCGGCTGCTAACCCACCATTGTAGCGAAGAATAAAGGGGTTTTCGGCGCTGACTGGTGAGCGGCCTGACCAGACCTTCTGTTTAAACTCTGCGGGGTCAACACCATTGGCAAGGGGTATCCAGTTCTTTCCATAGCGTTTTGTGAACGCAGCCGACATTGCCTCACCGATACTCAGGTGCAAACTGGCCTTCTGTATTACTGAACGCAGCATCCTGTCATAATTATCAAAGCGTTGAGGATCGGTTTTTCTAACCCTCTCAGGCCAGTCATCCATGATGTGAAGCGCCAAAGGCTTATCGATAGCGGCTAATACTTTTGTTGCTATATTAAATAGAAGATCAGAATCTATTGGCCGGAAATATATCACATCAGGATCGAAGGATATACACTTGTCGATAATATTTTCAATTGATAGCGATGAGCCAAAACTACTACGTATATGTAGATCGTGTTCATTGTGAGGCGTTTCTGGATTTATCTTTCCGCTTGTCCATATCTGATTATACAAATCATTTGGCCATTTTTCCAGAAATGTTTGTTTGATCTGCCCGGTAGCTGAGGCATGGCCGATTCGCGTACTGTCAATAATTAAAAGCTTTGGGAAATATTCGTGCTCTGTTAGTGATTTTGATTTTTTAAAGACTTGCTCCAGTGGCACCCGCTCAAATACTTCTAGCTTCCCTCCAACAGTTGAATTATAAATGCGATGGTTGGTTGTATTTAGAACTTTTTTAGCTTCCTGATAAGCTTCAACCATCTTGTGAACCTGAGGATCATGCCATCTAAATCCTTTTCCAAAATAATCCGGATGAAAATGATTAGGATCATCAGATTTCATGTCTAACACACCAACATTATAATCTTTCCCTTGCTGGATGTCATTGGGTATCGTATAGTCAGAATCTACACCAACTAAATAAATGGATTTGAACCCCATGTAAAAAGCGAGTTGCATGCATGAGTATATTACAGTACAACCAGTGTAGGTGACCATAGAAGCATCTTCCGAAAAGTCAAAGCCGTACGGATAGCTTTTACGCGGACGGTGATTGAAAAAAATTGTGTTTTCGGACTCATCAAGACAATATGCAAGATATACTGGGAAAAGCTTAATAGGACCTTTTAAACTATTTATACTTTCTTTACGATCCTCTGCAACAAGGTGATCTTCTACGACATAAAACGTGGGTATCCAGTCAATTTCGTTTAATTTTAAAAAGAAGCTATTGACAGCAAAAGTGACTTCATTTTTTAAAAGTGAAAGGTCTGTTTGATTCAGGCTGGGTCCATTGCCAATAAGAAAGCATCTTTCATGGCCATAGTATTTTTTCCTTAAATCTTTAATTTTAGGGCGATATATTGTATCCAGTTTATTATTGTAAATGTCTTGGACTTTTTTGATGCCCAATAATTTATCATAAATATCAATCTTTTCTGTTGGCAGATAAATCGGAGAACGGGTTGGGAGTTTAGAAACGATATCTTCATATTCTTTAAGCAGAGCTGAAGAATCTTCATTAGAGGGTTTTTTCATTCTTTAAATGATTTTGCAAAATAATACTCAACCAGACAATGTCTTTCACAATGGCTGATAGATGGCGGTTATATATATCAATAAAAAATTATGGTAAGCAAAATGAAAAATGGTTTCAAGACTATTATTCGAATAGGGTAAATGGTGAACATTAAATTTAAGAACAAACCGACATATACTATACGCCATAATATTTTACTAAATTCCTATTCATAAATAATATTGATTTACTTTGAATTAGCCAATAATAAATTCTTCATGTTTCTAATTAATTGTCTACGCTTGCTATTTACCGGAAACAGGAAGTCTATCAGGGACCTAAATTTCGAAGATGATGAATACGCAAAATGATTCATGCCGGGCAGAGTATTGGCAGACCCCTGTTCTAAAGATACACCACTGGCTGAGATTGAATCTTTTGCGAATGCAGGCTTAGCATTGGTGATGTCAGTATTAACATGATTATTTAGAAGCGTTATTTCTGATTGGAAATCATTTATTGCAACAGTACCATATTCGGAACCAATTTGAATTCGCAGTCCCAGATGGTATCTCTTGAATTGATGCGCAATTTCAAAAGAATGATTTCCACCTGTAATATTCACCATTTTTGTTTGAGACTCAAAAAAGGTATTACCATCCCGGCATAACACAAATTTTAATGTACAATCATGATCAACGCTGAAACGAAACAGGCACGAAATAAGATCGCCGGAATTTATTTGTCCATCATATATTGAAGCTATCCAATTATTATTAGAAGGAGGATTGATTTTATATGAGTTAATGGTTTTCGTTACATCACCTCTGAGAGCAATTCCTTTCCACTTAAAGCTACCACTCCTCTTATTGTCTGAAGTCCGGATCAATACTTTATTGTCATGCTCTGGTAACTCAATTTCAGTTTCTTTGTTTATTACAGATTTAGTGAAGTAATCAAAATCTAATTTATCGAAAACATCAATTTCCGAATTTTTGCTTAGATTGAATATCTTGACGTCCTTAGAAAATGCATTGGAGGCAGCGGTGAACCAATTTTTTTGATGTGTATGAGATTGTGGCAGTGAATAAATATCGCCTTCACGTTGATAGTCAGGAAAGAAGTAATTCGGATTTTCCGAAGGGGTAGATGTGATAATTCTAAGTTTTCTTTCTTCCTTATTTAAATTCAGCGCTCTAAATCCATAATCTTTAAATTCCCTATCAGTTAAAGGCCGGCTTTCAGTTATCTCTTCTACATATCTCCCTTCCATTCCAATTAGATATATTTCATTGTAGCCTAAGCTTATAGCTTTCTGCAGGCAAAAGCTTCCTGTAGAACTATGATCAATTAATTCCAACTTGGGGTGCTCTGTAACCTTCCATGAAAGAAAAAATCTTTTTGTTGGGATATTTATATC
>JACZJK010000014.1 GCA_014860575.1 Bacteroidales bacterium | reverse complement strand
GTATTATTATGTCTGGAAATGCTGTTGACAATGCTATTGGGATTAGGCGCCCAGGAAGTGGCAACCCCGGTACCTGCGTCTAAAGCAGCAAGATAGGTTCTGGGCTGCCCACCAATCTGTGTAAACCACCCACCCACGTATAAAGTTGAGCCATGCAGAAAGAGCGATAGAACTGTGCTATTTGGCGCAGGGCTGAAGGTTGGATCAACCGTGTTATTTGCAAGCACGCGAATAAGGTAATTCTTCCCACCTACACCGGAAAAACTACCGCCTACATACCAACCTCCTGCACCATCAGGTATGCTGGCATGTACTGTAGAATTTAGTATAGGAAAATTATTTTCAGGCAAGTCGCTTCCGGTGCCTAGCAAAGCGCCATATCTTGATAGCAGGCCTTGAGCGCCACTAAAAGAACCGCCCAGATAAATATTGTCGGCATCCTGTTCAATGGCATGAACGGTAGAATTTACCGCCATAATAGAAACCAGTTCAGCAGTGTTTGCATCAAGCATGGCGAAATAATTATGAGAACGGCCGTTTACAAGGGTAAAAGTACCGCCGGCAGAAACAATATCAGCATTCCTCTGAATGCTGTATACCGCACTGTTTAAAACCGGGTTCCAGGATGTGGCAGCGCCGGAAGTTGCATTCAGGGCAGCAAGATAAGTTCTGGGCTGGCCACCAATCTGTGTAAACCACCCACCCACGTATAAAGTGGAGCCATGCAAGTAAAGTGATTGGACAGTGCTGTTTGGCGCCGGGCTAAAAACCGGATTGATAGTGTTATCCGGAAGGATGTGAAGTAGTTGATTCTTTCCCTGTATATTTGAAAATGAACCACCAACATACCAGCCTCCCGATCCATCGGGAATAATGGCATTGACATCAGCAGCCAGGGAATTGAATTCCGGAATAACTTTTCCGTTATTATCGACCAAGGCAATACCCGCACCGCGAGAACCGGCCTGGGAAAAACTTCCGCCAATATATATGTTATCATCATCCTCAACCATCACGTTCACTGTGCCGTTGGTTGAAAATGAGGAGAGGTTCAGTGTTTGCGCCTGAACCAGGTTTAACGACCAAAGACTAAGGCTAAGAAACAACAGAAGGGTTGCATTAAAAGTAACTGTTTTCATGCACGTTAGGGTTTAATTGATTTAATTGTTTAGTAAGAGATAAACAAAGACCATTATTAACACTCGATTTTCTATAATGCTCCATAATAAAATGTTAAGATTTTGTTAAAAATACATTGTTATACAGATAGTTAAACAAACTGTAAACATCAACAACCAGTACCAATATTGCAAGAAATTGTCACATTGCTATAGTTTTACGCCAGGTAGAATTAAATCGCTGAGCTATGTATAATTAAGTAAGCAAGTGCTGGAAATTGCTTCGTCAGCAGAAGGGGATAAAAAAGAAAAAAAATTGCCGGTCGGTAAATTTACCAACCGGCAATTTTAAGAAAGTAAAGTAACAAAAATCCTGTAAAATTAACTGGTCTATTGCCTGATCACCCGCTGAATTTGCATTTTATCTCCATTCAGAACACGGATTATGTAAATTCCGCGTGGATGGCTTGAAAGGTCAAACTCATACTTCATGAAGCCCGATACTTCCTGCCTCAGGATTTGCTCGCCCATTACACCGTGGATTTCAACCATAACGGTTGAGGCAATTTCCGATAATTCAAGTGTGAACCTGCCGGTGGTTGGGTTAGGATAAACTTTGAAGAAGGTCTCAGTTGCTACAGTTTCAGGTGTTGTTTCCAAGGCCGATTGTTTTTCTTCAAGAACTGCCAGGATTGGAGGGGGTAAACCACAGTAATCGGCGGTGGTTGTGATTCGGGCAAGCAAATATCCCCCACTGTAAACCCGGGTTCCATCAAGCATAACTACTTTCTGGCCAGCCACCAGGTTCGCACTTCCTCCATTTTGAACCAGGAAGGTTGACCCGCCTCCACCAACTGTCAATGTATTTGTTGCTTCAAAACACATATCCTGTCCTGAACCAACCTCCACTCCTTCAAGGGTAACATTGGGAGCAATTTCACCGCCCCAATGAACTCTGCTGTGAGGATCCCATTCGTTAGCTTCGCCTGAGAACAATCCGCTGAAACCGCCAAAGTTTACGACCCCGGAATTTGCGGTCTTATAAACATTGTAATTGCCTCCCCATGTATTATTCGGGAAACTGGCATAGTTAACCGCAAAAGTCTGGCTATTGTTGATGGTCAGCAGCCTGCCGCCACTTTGTCCGTTTCGGAAAGTGCAGTAATGAAAAGCCTTTGAAGGATCAACAATGGCGCCTGGTTTAATGTTTATGCCACTTGTATTCATGTGTTCAAAAAGGGCATACTCCGCTCCGATTGTCCCACCGCTTTCAATATTGAACGCATAATTGCCTGTTGATATCCTTGATATTTTAGGCTGATCGGTAATCGTACCATTAAGTTCAAGCAAGCCGCCGTTGTTAACTGTCAGCGATTGAGAAGCTCCCATAAGTAACGAACCTACGCCATCAAGCGCTAGAATACCATTTGAGTTGATTGTTGCATTGCCTTGAACCGAAACTGCCACGGATCCGGTTCGGAACATACCGTTTTCGATTGTGAAGTTGTTCTGGATCGTAACCGGATCGCTGGTAACAAACATGGAAAATGCACTTGGCCCCCGGTTCACAACCAGGTTGTGAAAATTATTGCCGGTGTTGAAATAAATAGCTCCGTTTGAATTATTTCCGGTAATTTCAAAAGTGCCTCCAGTAGGCTGGAAAATTCCTGGGTTATTAACAGCAAATGCACCACCTATCCGAAAGACACCACCGGAAATATTTGTGGCTGCAGTAGCCATAAATTGAGGATGGTTGTTCGATAGTTCAAACAGCCCGCTGCTCATATTTAATGTTCCGTGAATATATGTCCAGTTATCGGTATCAGGTAGGTCGTTAATAAAGCTTCCATCTGCAATGGAGAGCAAACCTGTTGACGGGAAAATCAAGGCCCCGTTCAATAGTGAGGATGCACCTGAGTTCACGTTAAGGGTTCCTGAAATATTAAGTGATCCTGATGTATTGAAAACTGCATTCGAGTTGAATGATAATGATGCTCCGGTCTCAATGAGCGAATTGCCGCTGACAATCATTCCAGAGGGACCGGGAAAAGTCCAGTTGGCGCCATTTTTTATTGTCAGGTTGCCGGCAACATTAACAGGATAAATTGCCCTCAGATCTCCCGAAAGCAACACACCCCCGGGTGAAACAACAAGATTCCCGAAATGGGCTGTTGATTCTTCGGGGAAGTACATATTATTTATGTAGGCCGTGTTGCCTGTTCCGATTTGAGCATTTGTACCTTCGTTAAAATCCCAGATATTACTAATATTAAAGGTACCTGCCGTAATATTCGTATTCGAGCCTGAATTCCAGAATATAACTGGCGTTGTAAAATTGTTTCCGGCATTGTTCATGGCCAGTGTTCCACCATTATTGATGTTTGTTGTTCCGGCAACATCGCAGGTCCATGTACCAAGGCTGAATGTTCCGTTTTCAATGATCAGATTGCCTGAAATGCTCAGGTTGGCCTGATCAATTGTGGCGGTGCCGGAAGGTTTGTTAATGGTTAGATGGTGGATGCTGTTGCCATCTAAATCCTGAATTAACTGGCTACCAGAACCATCCAGGATAACAGTGGCATCAGTGAATGCAATGTCATAGGAGACGTTGTTATCTATCCTGAAATTTCCGCCACATCTGATTGTTCCCCCGGTAATATCGGACTGGCTGCCATCAAGAAATCGAACTCCACCGGCAACGTCAATTGTTTTGCCTGGCGCAAGCCGCAAGATCCCTCCGCTTTCAACTGAGAATGAACTATTAACAGTGAGAGTCCATGAGGCATCTATGGCAAACCTTCCTTCACGAACATCAAATGTGCCATTGCAAGTCATATCCTGCCACATCATTACCTGTGTAGTCGGCAAATCTTTAAGAACCCGTACATGTGTATAGGTGTCATTCTCATTGTCGTCATCCCACCATGTGCTGGATGTACCGTCAAAGTAAAGGTATGAAGTAGCACCATTCATTATAAACTGTCCGGCATCTGAATCAAAGTTGCCGTTAACATAGAAGTAACTTGTCGAATTCTGGGTAAGCAGTGTGCCTGAAGAAAGTACCAGGTTGTTGCAATATGCATTATTCCCGCCGCCAATTACCGGGGAATTGGGTTTGCCGGATACAATGGTAACATTGGTTGTTGCATCAGGAACGATGCCATTATACCAATTATTTGCCGTGGACCAGTCGGAACCTCCGGTACCTTCCCACCTGCCTGGAGTACCAATGTAAAAATTATGTGAAGTAGTTGCTGTAGTTTCGGAATCCAGCAATATATAATAGGTGGTTCCTGCAGTCAAAGACATTGAGCCATAAACTCCCGGGCTAAAAACATCATCAATACACGTCCAGCCTGTTGATGAACACGAACCTGACCTGTACATATAATCTACCCAGGTGTTATTGGTTGAGGTAACATGTAGCTGATATGTGCCGGTGTAAGGAGCGGTAAAATAGAAAAGACGTTCACGGCCGGGGCAGGTGAAACCACAATCTGATGCAGCGGAAGTATGCCATGAGCCTGTACCACTCCTTGAAAAAATGCCTGTATTTGCCACACCACCATTATTCAGATTTACTGCATCAGAACAAGGATTACCATGACCGGTTAAAGTGATGGTTCGTGGACTGGAAATATTATCTGCATTGTGAGGGATATTTAAGGTAGCGGTTTTATAACCGTTGCTGGTTGGAGAGAACCTTACCTGAATGACCCCGGATTCTCCCGGCGCCAGGTAAAGTGATGAAGACCCGACAATTGAAAACTGGCTGGAATTGGTACCGCTGATACTAGCCGACCCTGCTTCCAGGTTCAGATAGTTAGGCCTTGTACCCGTATTGTATACATTAACATTATAAGTCGTGCTTGTGCCAATATTCCTGGTTCCAAAGTTAAGCGCAGATGCAGGTGATGTTGACATTGCCACACTTGACCCACCACTATTCAACCAGTATTGCAGATTATTGTTTGAATACGATACACTGAATTTCCCCCACACATCATAGAATTCAGAAAAGTCACATCTGTCTGCGGTAAGGTAACACCAACCATATAATTGGCCAACCGCTTGTGCACTGGCATTAACTATTGGCGCTCCTGAACTGCCACCTAATGTTTGTCCACCAAGCTTTGTAGTGTAATGATAATTGGTTGTGCTTAAGCCTGTGCATGTCCATCCGGGGGATGTTTTATTTTGCATACGGGAGTATTTTTGCGGCGTTCCACTAGGATGATGAACCGAGTGCAAGGTGGTATTGTTAGACACAGCGGCTGTGCTCCAACCCAGGTAGTACCTGGTTCCACCCGGTTTTGCCTTCAACAGAACCAGTGTAAAATCGCTTTGACTGTTTGTAGCTATCAGGTTCGAACCATTAATAAGAATTGTGTTGGTATTTGTTGAACCATTACAACTAAGCGTATAAAAGTCGAACCTTGATTCGAGAGATGCAGCTGAAGTTTGTGAACTAAAACAGTGATTGGCAGTCAGTAAGAAAGGCTGCAGATCCCCGGGTCTTGTATCATTCAACAAGCCACCGGTACATATATAATACAAGCCCCCCACTAAAAAAGTAAGTTGTGCTGTACTTCCTCTCAAAATGTGAATGTTTGCATAGCCATTTGCATACGAGCACCTTGCATCTTCATAGCAATCCTCAGGCTGATCCAGTATGATATACTTCCTGTCCGTGTGAATTACACCTGAGATCGTAAAATATAGTTCTTCATCAATCAGGTCAACTGGTATTACAACCTGAAGTAATACATTGTCAGAAAAGACAGAAGTTGTATAAAAACCATATTCATCAATCTGGCCAATAAGATCTGATTGGTTTAAAGCCTGTTCATTCTCGCTGAACAAGTTTACACTTACACCATGCGGAAAGTATCCTTCCGAGAAGTGGATTCTTAGCTCATCAGCCTTATAAGATTGTATGAATGTGGTCCATACTACTAATTCATTATCTATTCTTGTGAGCCTTCCACCTGCAACAGTGATCTCACCAGATGCAGGGATCAGGACTTTGCTCAAATCAAATTGTATAGGGGCTTGAAGTTCCCTGTAAACGCCAATAGCCGGTGGACTAACTTCCTGTTCGATTTGATTTCGCTCCTGAGATGATAATGAATCCAGTGTGTGCCTTTCTGTTCCGGTCAAGGCACTTTGTGATGAATAAAACACAGGCGCATCCGGTTGTACATACCAATCTGGCATGGTATCCTCAACAGCTTCAACACTTACGTGATCAAAAGCTTGGGAATGTGTAACCTGTACAGTAAGGCTGAGCAACAGGCTTAGTGTTGCATTCAGCAGAAAAGTTTGGGTAATTTTTCGCATCATAATAAATTTGGTTTTTGGATTAATAGACATGTATTTGAAATAAGGGAGCCTAACAAAATCAGCACTCTTACATCCAAGCAATGGCTTTTTTGCATCATTTCAAATACTCGCTGTTTTTCATTAAATTACAATTTATAAAGATACTTACAGCCATAACTCATTACAATACATAGCAATAGGATATATTCCCAGCCAGAAGAGGAAATATATCCTACGAAATACTGATCTAAACACCACCACCCATCAGCGAGTCTCTGATGGGTGGTAATGAAAAACTTTGTATCCTTCTATTAAAGCACTGTGGGCAGCAGTCAGCTTATTGCCTGATCACCCGCTGAATTTCCAATTCATCTCCGCTCAGCACACGAACAATATAGATTCCGCGTGGCTGGCTCGAAAGGTCTAATTCATACATCATAAAGCCAGACACTTCTTGCCTCAGGATTTGTTCTCCCATCACACCGTAGATTTCAACCATTACGGTTTTGGCAATTTCAGATAATTCAATTGTGAACCGACCGGTGGTTGGGTTAGGATAAACCCTGAAGAGTCCTGATTCTTCGTTCAAATGAGTTGTAATTTCAGCATCTTCTGATTTTTCTTCACCAAATGCGAGCAAAGCCGGTGGTAATGCGCAATAATCGCTGGTAGTTGTAATGCGTGCAAGAACGTATGAACCATTGTGGAAATGTGTTCCGTCAAGCATTGATATTTTCTGCCCGGCAACAAGGTTCACAACTGCACCATTCTGAACATCAAAAGTGGTTCCACCTCCTGCAATTGTAAGTGTGTTTGTGGCCTCATAACATAATTCCTGGCCGTTTACGATATCCACTCCTTGCAGGCTAACCATTGGTGCGATCTCACCACCCCAATGCAGGCGGCTATTAGGGTCAAATTCATTGGTCTCACCCGAGAATAAACCAGTGTAACCACCAAAAGTAACGACTCCTGCAGTTACCGATTTATAAACATTGTAATTGCCTCCCCAAGTATTGTTAGGGAAATTAGCATAATTCACAGCAAAAGTCTGGCTATTGTTGATGGTCAGAAGCCTTCCCCCACTTTGCCCGTTGCGGAAAGTGCAGTAATGAAAAGCCTTTGAATGATCAACAATGGCGCCTGCTTTAATGTTGATGCCACTTGTATTCATGTGTTCAAACAGGGCATACTCCGCTCCGATTGTTCCGCCGCTTTCAATATTGAATGCAAAATTGCCAGCTGATATCCTTGATATTTTAGGCTGATCGCTAAGCGTGCCATTCAGTTCAAGTACGCCACCATTATTGACAGTGAGCGCCTTTGATGCGCCCATAGCCAATGAACCGGATGGGTTAAACTCAAGCTTTGCTCCGGCATTTATCGTCGCATTGCCGCCATTGGTTACTGAATTCCCTATCACAAGAGTTCCTGCGTCAACGTTAAGATTGCTAATTATTTTCACAACACCGTTCGTTAAGACAGTATTTCCGGATCTACCTGACGGAAAATCAAATTTTGGCCTGTCGCCTTCGTTCAAATCAGAGGATTGATTATCCAAATTCAGATCTCTGGTTACATTATCAGATACTTGTTCATCTTCCGAGCTCTCAAAACCGAGTAACGATCCTCCGGATTTATTCACCCGCAGGTTGTAAAAATGCGAATTATTATTTGTGTAAATAACTCTGTCGGCGCTACCATATAATTCGGTAAGGCCACCACTTGGATTGAAGTTGGGATGATTAATAAGAATCGAACCTGAGGACTTAATTGTTCCACCGCTTATAGCTGTTGTTAGCGGAACACCATTCTCAATAAAAATACCGTTGTCAATAAAATCGAGTACTCCGTTTGTGATCTGCACATGTGTTGGTGTACCACCAAAAGCCCACCAACTTTGTCCGTTGCCTCCAACGATTTCAAAGGTTCCTCCACTTATTGTGAAAGTACCTCGTAAATCTGTCCATTGTGCCGGATCCTGGTGTAAAGTAATTAAGCCATTGCTAAGGTTGATAGTTCCAAATATCCCATTGTTTGTAACATCAGTACATACAAAGCTTCCACCGGCAACACCAAGTGTTCCTCCCATAGTGAAGTTGTTCACAGTCACATTGGGTCCTGCATTGGTTAAATTGAGCTGACCGGTTGATAAGTCAAGTAAACCAGCCACATTTAGCGCGGAACCTGAAACAACATTGACATTGTTCGCAATAAAATTGTTAGCAATGTTTGCGGCGCCAGTAAACCTGAGTTCACCGCCACCGGTTTTAGCATTGGTAACATCATAGAAGTTGATTGGACCGTTCACATGTTGGTGATTTGCTGCTCCATCGCCATTGAAAACGACAAGCGCCTGCAATGGATTATATCCGGTGTGAGGGCTGCTGTTGGTAAAGTTTCCACCGACATTCAGAACCAGGGTATTGTTTTGTGGTCTTACCGTTCCGGCGCTAATTGTTAAGTGCCTTCTTACGGTAATGTTATTTTGATAAAACAACGTGTTCCCACTTACCGAATTATAAGTCAGATCATGAAACGAACTTCCTGGCCCCATAAAGAGATTTCCGTCGAATACTCCAGTAATTTCAACAACACCTCCTGTAGGGTTAAAGTTTGGAAAGTCCGCACTCATGGTAACACCTGCCCTAACAATCCCACCACCTATACTGGTAGAGGCAGATGCAGTGAAATTAGGAGCATTGTTGGTTAACTCAAACAATCCGCTTGCCATATTGAATGAACCGTTCAAAGTTGTCCACCCACCTGTAAAAGCATTATCGCTGATAAAAGTTGCATTGTCAATATTTATTGTTCCGCTTGCCGGGAAGGAAAATCCAGCGTTGACAAGGGAATTTGCTGATGAATTCAAGGAAAGGGTACCGGAAATATCCAGGGAACCAGACGTATTAAACACTGCTGATGAGTAAAAGCTAAGGGTGGCACCATTTTGAATTATTGAATTTCCACTTACTACCATACCTGAAGGGCCATTAAATCCCCAACTGGCACCGGTTAGAATGGTCATATTGCCAGCAACATTCACCGGGTAAATCGAACGGTCTTCGCCATTACCTGTTATTGCAGATAGGGGCTGAATGACCAAATTCCCGAAATGAGCTGTTGATTCAGTAGGGTATTGCATATTGCGGACATAAGCGGTATTTCCCGGAGTGATCTGCGCGTTGCAACCTGCTTTGAAATCCCACATAGTGTTCACATAAAAATTACCTGCCGTTACATTGGCAGTTGAGCCAGAATTCCAGTCGATAATCCCGGTTGTAAGGTTATTTGCTGGGTTTGTCATAACCAGCGTACCATAAATATCAGTTGTGCCTGCTACATTGCATGCATATCCGCCCAGACTAAATGGCCCTGATTGAATTGTGAGGTTTCCGGCAATGTTAAGATTTGCATTTCCGATAGATGCGGTTCCGCCAGGTTTATCAATGATGAGATGATGAAGCTGAAGACTGCCCCCATCAAGGTCTTCAATAAGCTGACTACCGGCACCATTCAAAACAAGCGTTGCGCCTGTAAGAGAAATATCATAGGAAGTATTATTATCAACCCTGAAGTTCGCTTTGCATCTGATAGTACCACCGGTTATGTCGGTATTGCTTCCATTCGCAAAATATACCCTTCCGGCAATGTCAATGCTTTTTGCTCCACTTAGGCGCAGGATTCCCCCATCTTCAACCCTAAAGGCACTTGTAGATGTATTTGTGACTGTCAAGGTCCATGATGCATCAATAGCGAAAATACCTTCCCTTACCTCAAATGTTCCGCTGCAGGTCATATCCTGCCACATGGTTAGCGTGGCCGTAGGAACATCTTTCAAAACTCTGATATTAGTATAGATGTCATTTTCATTATCATCGTCCCACCAGGTATTGGTTGTTCCGGCAAAATAGAGATAAGAAGTCGAACCATTCATGATAAACTGACCGGCATCTGAATCAAAATTTCCGTAAACATAAAAGTAACTTATAGAATTCTGTGTCAGCACTGCACCAGATTGAATTACCAACACATTGCAGCGTGCTGTTTTACCATCACCTATAACCGGTTGATATGGGGCTGATGATGGAATAGTAACATTCACTGTTTGCGTAGGCACATTGCCATCGTGCCAGTTTTTGGGGTTAAACCAATCATTGCTTTTTGTTCCGGTCCATAGGCCTGGAGTTCCAACCACCCTGATGGTGTAGTCCTCTGTTTCGCCATAAGTAACATTGCCACATGCCGGTGGAACAGTGCTAAAACCGACCCTAACCCTCATGGTTGTGTACCCACCCAAAGCATTGGCAGGAACGGAAATTGTTGTGCTGTAGGTTGGCCCTGCACCGCTTCCCAGAATGATATTTTCATTTGAATCGGCAAAGTCACCGTCCTGGTTCCAGTCAATATACACTCTGCCCAATGAGCTGGCTGCTCCTCCTGGCATTGTTACTGTAAGGGTCTGGTTACTGCCTTTGTTCAATGAGGTGACCAGCCCGCGGTAATCATGGTATCCCCCAGGGGCACGGCTGCTATAATTATTTACTGAACCAAACTGTACCCTGGAAATATATTCAAAGTTTGTGCTTGTGGCACGGGCATCACAGTATGTTTCGGCAGGAGGGACATTTAAGCCGCTAATGATCATTGCATATTCCTGCTGGCCTCCGGTGAGAGCGCCTTTATGATTAATACGCAATGTGTAAAACCCAGGGGCAGGCGTTTTTACATTTACCGTTTCAACATTGTCCCTGGTATTATCATTTTTATAAGCTGGCGACGAAGGAAAAGTACGGTTAGCCTGCCACGGTAAATAGGTTGCGCTACCGATGACCCTGAAATCAAGGTCGTTTACAAGCATATTTGCTGATGGGTTCAATGAAGCGGCAGGCGGGGTTCCGGCAGGATCGGTCCAGCACAATGTTACATTGATCTCCGAACCATCACTATAGTAAGTATAATCAATTGTTTGGCCGTTATTAAGAACACCCTGCACAATCAAACCACCTTCTGTATCATCCTGGGTGATCTTTTCAGCAGCACCCACTGCATCAAGCAATCCCCAGCCAAACATATAGTCAGGCCCATCGTTTGGACCGGCTTCATCGGCTGTATTTATTACGAGCCCTTTCAATGCGGCAGCACTCATAGCCCTGCCTCTGACATTTGTATAGTGTTCCTGTAGCAAAGCGAGTGTACCTGTCACGCTTGGCGAAGCCATAGATGTACCAGACATTGTAGTGTATGAAGCATTTCCTGCGCTGCTTGTTGAGTAAAGAGATGCTCCGTTGGCTACGATATCGGGTTTGATCCTGCCGTCATCTGCCGGGCCCCAACTTGTAAAAACAGTTGCTACGACATCCGCCGGATTAGAATAACCTCCTGGAATATCGTTCACAGCACCAACAGTGAGAATGTTTTTCGCAATGCCTTGCTGCGGGATACAATCAAACCCATCGGCACCTCCGTCCTGATCCCTGGTTGCTGTTGACCACACCCAGTTTCCACCACCATCTCTCACATAATGCCCGCCTGACCAGGTGTCGTCTCTATCATTTGCTGCCGCCCATACTATAAGATAATTGGGCGCATTCACTGCAACTATGTCTAGATCCCTGGCTGTTGCGTCATAAAAGCCAAATAAATAATCCTCAGTAGCGCTGATAGAAGTTGTGCCCCACCAATACATATTTCCCCCTGAAGAGTTCCACCCCCGGTTCCAGCCGTAGGAGTGATTAGATAAAGTTAAGCCTATAGCAGCTTCAGTAGCCATTTCAGCATAATCGTCAGTCCAATCGTACGAGCGCAAAGTTGCCTGACTGGCCATTCCCCGTGCTGCATTCTGAACTCCGCTGGCTACCATGGTTCCTCCTACATGGGTGCTATGGTTGCTTAATGAAGCGCCATCAATTATTGTTACCCGACCTCCGAACTCCTGGTGGGTGGTTCTCACACCTCCACCATCCCAGATTCCAATCAGGTAAGCATTTCCGTTAAGGTTAAGTCCTGTTGTTCCTCCCGGCCATAGCTGATTGGTTCCAGTAGTAATGGCAGAATTCAGGTTATAAGTGGTGTAAGCCTGTGGCATTCCTAGTTCATCTATGTATTGATATTCGGTTTCACCGAATTCGCTTTCAGTCCTGATTGACCAACCATTTTGGAGGGCCATTTTTTCTACTTCGGCTCTTTGCCTTAGATGTTTTGCGTGTAATGAGTCAGCCAATTGTAAAAGCTTTTCTTTTTCATGGTTTACAGGTTCCGGTCCCCTGTGCTGAGATGAAGCCAGCTGTGCCAATCCCATAAAAGAAATGAACAGAAAAAAAATTGTAATCTTCTTCATAAAATACTGAATTTAAATTATTTGAAATTGTTATTGAAAAAAATGCAAATCGGAGGAATAATATTTCTTTTTAGGAAAGCACAATGCTCTAACCCGAAAACAACACGCGGACAAAGATATTACAGTGATAAGCAGGCCTCAAAATGCAAATGCACGATATAATACCCGTTTATCAAGGAAATTTTACCTGCAAAAGTTTGATATAAATCTGGAATGTGACAGAATAACTCTACTGCGTTTTCCGGGATAAAGCAAGTTGCCGGCCTGAAAAATTTCAGACCGGCAACTTTTTATTAACAATAAAGATATAAAAATCAGGATCAGAGATTAGCCAACGCTATTGCTTTATCAGTTTTTCAAACCCAACCTTATCGCCTTGCACCGTCCGGATAAAGTAGATTCCATTGGGCATGTTCGAAATATCAAGTTCATGTTGGTTTTCGCCAAAGAGAAACTGGGTTGTGATCCTTTCTCCCATTATGCCATATACTTCTAACAGTAAATTAGAGGATTCTTCTGCATTCATTAACTCTAGCATGAACCTTCCGCTTGTAGGATTTGGAAAGACCTTGAAAGCAATAGTTGATTTAATATTATCATACTCAGCTACCTGATTTTCTTCATCACTAACAGTTAGGATCGTTTTCGGGTTGCTGCAATATCCATCACTGGTTTCGATCCGGAACAGCGCATAGGCTCCTGGCAAGATATGAGTACCATCTTTTACTTCAATCCGCTGGCCTGCTGCAAATTCAGCTATACCACCGCTCTGAAGTGTAAAGGTAGTCCCGTTCCCTGCAATGGTGATGACCTGAAGTGCTGCAAAGCAAGTGTCAACACGATTGCCAAGGTTCATATTTTCTAAACTGATATTGAGCGGCCATTCACTCACTGTGATGATGAATGTACAAATGTTCGTACATGTGGTTTGCTGGTCAGTGTATGAATAGGTGATCACATGATCGCCTTCACCCGCATTGGAAGGATAGAAGAAGTATCCACCCATCGGGCCGCTGTTTATACCCTCGCCGGAATAAGTTCCACCCTGAGGTTCAGCACTGGTCAATTCAAATGCAGAAGCAGCAAGTAACACAAACATATCATCAGGGCATTCCACAACCGGTTCGAGGCAAATAAGCTCGGCCAATGTAAAGAACCCAGGAAGTGTGAAAGGAACAATGTTGGTATAGTTGGGCGCCGTGCAATTAAACGCTTGCACATTCACACCATCGCTTTGCAGTATCCAGACAAGGTTCACCGGTACAAATTGCGGGTCGTTCAATGTTAAGGAGCACGTGAAATCAGTACCCCCGATTTGGGAAACATCCCAATAACATCCGGCAAATGGTTCGGCATCAATTGGGATGGTGCCGGGAATAATTCCCTCAAACGCTTCCACTTCAACATAGCTTGTGCCCACAAGGCTCAGGCAGTTAAACATTACGGGACGATAGATACCCGCTGTGCCTACCGGATAATATTTCGAGCCGATGCTGACAAATCCCCAAATAAGCCTTCCGTTTACATACGAAGTTGTTGAGCCTCCCGTGATTGTGCAGGCAGGGATTAACCAGATTGAGTAGTTGCCGGTCGTAACAATGCCCAAAGTCAGGGTCAACATATAGTTTATGGTAATGTTGGTTTCTATGACAATTCCACCGGTGCAATTCACCGTGAAGCCATAAAACACGGGTTGAACGCTGCCACTGATGGTCTGCACGATGCTTCCAACAAAGTGGATCGTACTTGTGCCAGCAATGAAAACAGCATTGTTCATCCAATTTCCATAAACATAATGCACGAAGGGGCCGGCATTGAAATGCCAGGTTATATGCACGTATCCGTAAATGCTGAGCGAACCAGTGGCAGTGTTGGTCCCGGTTCCACAGAAAATAACATTGTAGAAATTACTGCTTCCTATCAATGCATTTCCTGAGCCGTGGAAATCAATCGTTGATGTTCCGTGGATGAAAACACCAGAAAGTGTCCAGTTGCCATAAACATAATGTGTGAAAGATCCGGCATTGAAATGCCCGTGGATGTTCACGTTTCCATAGAAGGTCAGCGAACCGGTAGCGGTATTGGTGCCGCTTCCGCAGAAACACACATTGTAGAAATTACTGCTTCCGATCAATGCATTCCCTGATCCATGAAAATCAATGGTGGATGTTCCGTGGATAAATACACCCGTCAAAGTCCAGTTCCCATATACATAATGTGTGAAAGATCCGGCATCGAAATGCCAGGTAATGTTCAAAAACCCGTAAATGGTCAAGGAGCCGGTAGCGGTGTTGGTCCCGGTTCCACAGAAAATCACATTGTAGAAATTACTTGAACCTATCAAGGCATTGCCTGATCCATGAAAATCAATCGTTGAGGTTCCGTGGATGAATATACCGGTCAATGTCCAGTTGCCATACACATAATGCGTGAACGAACCGGCATTGAAATGCCCGTGGATGTCCACGTTTCCGTAGAAGGTCAGCGAACTTGTGGCAGTATTGGTCCCGCTTCCGCAGAAACACACATTGTAAAAATTACTGCTTCCTATCAATGCATTGCCCGATCCCTGGAAATCAATGGTTGAAGTTCCATGAATGAATACACCCGTTAAGGTCCAGTTGCCATATACATAATGTATGAAAGATCCGGCATTGAAATGCCAGGTTATATTCACATACCCGTAAATAGTGAGCGAACCTGTTGCGGTGTTGGTTCCGGTGCCACAGAAAATCACATTGTAGAAATTACTTGAACCTATCAATGCATTTCCCGAACCATGAAAATCAATCGTTGATGTTCCATGGATAAATATGCCTGTGAGTGTCCAGTTGCCATAAACATAATGCGTGAACGAACCGGCATTGAAATGCCCATTGATATCCACATTTCCGTAAAAGGTCAGCGAGCCTGTAGCGATGTTGGTTCCGCTTCCACAGAAACACACATTATAGAAACTGCTACTTCCTATCAGTGCATTGCCTGATCCCTGGAAATCAATGGAAGAGGTACCGTAAACGAAGATACCGGTTACAGTCCAGTTGCCATACACCACATGTGTGAAAGTTCCCGCATCAAAGTGGTTCTCAATGGTAACGTTCCCATAAAAGTTTAATGGTCCGGTTGCAGTCACGGTTCCACTTCCACCAAATATAATGTTATAGAAATTGCTGGTATTAATATAAACATCACCAACACAGGCAAAATAAATGGTGGAGTTACCATAAATGAATGTGCCATTATTGACCCAACTTCCATAAACGTAGTGGGTGTATGATCCGGCGATAAAATATCCGGTGATGGTGAAGTTGCCGTAAATTGTAAATGAGCCGGTTGCTGTTATGGTTCCCGAACCGGAAAATACAACATTGTAGAAGCTTCCGCCGCCAATGTCCACATCGTCAATACATGCAAAATAGATGGTTGAGGTTCCATAAGCAAATGTTCCGGTAACAATCCAGCCTCCATACACTGTATAGTTGTAGGAACCGGCGTAGAAATATCCGGTAATGCTGACATTTCCGTAAAAAATCAACGATCCTGTTGCAGTAATCGAGCCTGAACCACCGAAAACTACGTTATAGAAGTTTCCGCCATCAACATAAACATTGCCAATGCTATTGAAATACACTGTTGAAGTTCCATAAATGAAAATACCAGTACAGATCCAGCTTCCACCAAGGGTGATGTCAAAATTATTGGCATCAAAAGTTCCCTGAACGATGCTAAAACTGCCACTGATTGTAATAGAAACCGACAAGGTAACTGTGAACCCGGGATTATTAATCGTAATACTTGCCGGGATGTATTGTGCGATCCCATCGCCGGTAAGCTGGTTCGCACCACAGTTATAAATGTAATGAACACCAGCAGCATAAACAATGCTGCCACTCACCTGGATATTGCCCAGCAGACCATTAATATTGATACCATGAACTGAACCAACATAAAAGGTGCAACCGGAAGCAAGCGTAAAATTACCTGCGCCGCTAACAACGGCAGTAGGATGCATTACCAATGTACCGTAAACTGTAAGGTTGGTTGTAGCTGGCAATGTAAGAACAACATTATTGATCACTTCCAGCGTTCCACCACCATTCACAACGATATTGCCAAATGAAATATTCGTCGTAACGGTTACAGTGTGTGCATTGAGTATGGTTACGAGCGTGTTCGGACAGGAACCAGGATTTTCTCCGGGATAATCAATGGCATCAACCCATTGGCTTCCGTTAAAAAACTCCCAGGTCGCCGGGTTGTTCCAGTCGCCGGAAGCCTGGCTACGGTATTGACCCGAAGGTTCAACATCTATTTGTAAAACATTCGATTCGGCTGCACCGTTCCAGTTTGGTTCGCAGGAAACCTTTGCAAGCCGTTTGAACCACATCGTATTTGTAATAATACTCATGTGGGTATAGCTCTCTGAGTTGGCCCCACCAATATTAAAAAACGAGACGTTGTCATCAGATATTTGCCACTGATACTGCAAATCACCAATGAAATCTGTTGCTGGTTCAATACTGGTAAACGAATCGGGATAAGTTCCTGCACAAATGGTTTGCGAAGCTGCAATTGAACCGCCATCGGTAGGATTTTCGCAGGGCTCGCCTTCCAACGTGGTAAAGGTTGCTGGGCCGGCCCAGGAGCTCCAGGATTCCAGATAGCAAGATGACCGCACATAGAATTCGTATCCGGTTGCAGAAGCCAGACCTGAAATATTCAATGCATAGCCTGGAATATTCTGTATAAGCGTACCTGTGCCCTGGATGAATCCAGTCTGGCCATATTCTACATCCCACATTGGTTCCATATTAGCAGGAGTCCACTGTAAAGTAGCCGAATTGGCGGTAATGTTGACTGCCATCAACGCTACCGGAGGCGAACAAGTGAAAACATATACCGGCTTCATAATAGTATCGGAGCAACCTTCCTGTGATATCAGGATTAGTCGCGCATTGTAGGTTCCCGGCGCTGCATATTCATGGTTGAAACCGGTGTTGCTTGTGTAATCCGTTGTGCCATTACCATCAACATCCCAAAAATATTGCGTGAATTCATCGGTGAATTCCGATAGATCAGTAAAGGTTGTGGGGTTCCCAAACCATACAGGGTTGGTGGCAAAATTTGGCTTGGGCGTGCGGCAAAACTGATCAAGCAGCGTTAGGCTCCAGCGTCCGTTTTCATCAAGGGTTCGCACAAAGAGCAAGTGGTTGCCCATGATGAGTTGGGTTTCATCAATCTCAAAGACAATATCCGTCAGGTTTGGTCCCGGATTCTGGATCGGAATGCTGATGCCCTGGCCCATGCCCGGATCATCATCTATAAAATATTCGGCATACACAAGATCTGGAAGTGTTAACGTAAGGGGTGTTTTATAGAAAGTATGGATATTATTCATACTCCACCTTCCATCTGCATCTTTTGTCCTCACAAAAAGTTTGTTGAACCCCGGGTTCAGACCTGTCAAATCCGCAATAAAACTTAGTTCTTCATCCGATGAATTTCCAGGTACTGGGATTGAAATTCCTAGTCCAATTCCCGGATCGTTATTTAAGAAATATTCGGCAGCAGTAATATTTGGCAGCGATGCAGTATATCCTTGCTTATAGAACGGCCAAACATTTGTTAAGCTCCACACACCTAATTCATTTTCGGTTCTCACAAATAATTTATGCAATCCTTCGTCAAGTGAAGTAATATCAATGATATGGTTTACTACTGTTACATCATTTGAAGGAGTATTGGGTATTTGTGTGCCCATTCCAAGACCAGGGTCTGAATCCAAAAAATACTCTATGCGTGTAAGTTGCAGGCTTTCCAAAACGATGGATTGCTTAACAAACGAACGCTTCGAAGCCAGGCTCCATAACCCAGCAGCATCTTCGCTTCTAACCATCAAATTATGAAACCCATCGCTTAGTGAGGTCAGGTCCACAACAAAATCCATTGTAACGTTGGATTCGTTCGGATTTATAGGAATCTGTGTAGCCTGGCCGAAACCGGGATCATCATCAATGAAATATTCAATTGCCGACAAAGGATAGCTCCCGGCTGGAACTGCCTGTTTCAGAAATGATCGCATTGAAGTCAGGCTCCAGTATCCCTCAGAATCCTTCACACGTGCATAAAGTTGATGAAACCCTTCGGGTACTGAACTCAGGTCAACAACAAAATCAAGTGTTACGTCGTATCCGTTTGGATTAACAGGTATTTGTGTGCCCTGCCCTATTCCTGGATCAGCATCAAGAAAATATTCAGCCGCTGCAACTTCAGGATCGGGCAAACTGATTACCTGCTTCAGAAAAGGCCTTTGATTAGCAAAACTCCATTGGCCAAATTGATTCTTAGTGCGCACGTAAAGCTGGTGAAACCCATCGGGTAATCCACTTATATCAATAGTGAAATCAAGCAATGGTATTACAGGACCGGGTGTAAACGGAACATTCGTGCCGTTACCTGGTCCCAGGTCAGTATTCAGGAAGTACTCAACTTTCGACAAATCGTAGAACGGCGTGCTTAGCGTGTTCTTATAAAATGCACGATTGTTTGTAAAGCTCCATACTCCATCTTCATTTGTTGCCCTCACAAATAATTTGTGAAACCCATCTTCCAGTCCGCTGATATCTATATTAAAATTGAAATTACTGAGATTGGAATCAGGTGGACTCAAAGGCACCTGGGTACCGGCATTATAACCGGGATCAGTATCGAAAAAATACTCTACTCCAGTAATATCCTGCGACCACGACTTTCCAAACATTGCAAATAACAATAAAATTGTCAGCAGAATGCCGTGAGACACATGGGGGCATAGTCTATGATTCTTTAAATTGCCTATCATAACTATTGTCATTAAATTATATTGGTTTCAAGGGATATCCTTAAAATGCAATACAATTAGTTATGCGATTTGGCTTTCAGGTTTACATTGAGGGTATTAGAGGGTAATGATTGCGCATTCAGGTCGTAAATGGCAGGAATTGGTGGCATACCGCTGAGTTTATATGGACTTTCGCCACCAAAAATACCACAATCGGTTCCGCCTTCTCCGGCGCCAATGGCGGGTGATCCAACTTTTAATGCCCACTGTCCGTCGGTGCTATTTCCGCTTAAGCCTAGAAATAAATCATTTAGAGAAATGTTCTGCTGGTTTCCATTCTGGTTGCCAAACTGTGTAGAGTTGCCTATATTGTAGTTTGAAATACAATTGTATAAAGTCACAGTGGAAAACGCAATATTATTAACAAGTGTGGAATTGTGAATTGTGATCGGGTAATTGAAAATATTGTTAATAAAAAAGCCACTGAAATTGGCGCTAGTGTTGACATAACCATTAAAATAATTATTGGCAATCAATATGTTACTATGAGTGCTTCCCAAGTAGATACTGGTGTAGCCAAAATAATTATTGAAGTAATTTCCCAGGATCAGGATATCTGAACAATTTGCCTGTGCATAAATTGCATTGTTATTACCATAAGTGAAAAGGTTTCTTTCAAATGTCAGATTATTGGTGTACAGGTAAATAGAGTAATCAAAAGTACAACCTACAAATTTAGATCCTTCGCTGCCGGCAGAGCAGTAAACATAACTATTAAAAGTGCTGGGTGAAAGATTGTATTGTGTTTCAGGATTTTCCGCAAGAAAATAGCCGGTGCCAATTATGGTCAGTTGTTTTGTCAAAGAAAGACCTCCTACGGCATAGGTTGAACCCTCAAGATAAAGTGTATCACCATTAACAGTTGTAACGGCATCATGTGCAGCCTGTGCAGTGGTGTAATGCGCGCTTGAATTTGGAGTGCCATTTACTCTCCATACGGTGGCGTTAAGAGTTGTACTTCCGGCAAATAATGCCAATGCAACGATAGTGTAAACAATTTTAGTTTTCATAATTTGTAATTTTTGGTTAATTGATTTTGTTTTGAATTGGTATTTAATAAAAGCAAAAAATTCCTCTATCTGTTTTTGGTCCACTACCTTATTCAGGCATCCGCATTTTCTCAGCGCCTTTTTTTTGAAAGGCTCCTGGTAAACCTTTGCAAAGTAAGTTGCTCAGGATGCTTCGAATCAATAGTGTAAGAACACCCTTTTTGTAGGGTCTTTACCCCAGACGCAATTGTGTCTTTCCCTAAATAACATTAATCCCTTCATGTCAGTAAGTTATTTTGTTTGTTGATATCATCGCTTTTCTGAAAAATATTTAACTGATCTTCAGTAAAACCAGGGTAATATGTTTTGCCGGCCAACACCTGATGGATCGCAAATATGAGTTCGTCAGCATCGCAGGTTTTCAGCAAACATCCCATAACGCCCAACGCGATGATCCTTTTTATCAGGCTCTTCTCCCAATGGTCGGTGAGCATGATTATCTTTACTGGTTTTTTGCGTCTCAGAAAGTATGGCGAAATTTGATCTCCATTTAGTTGGGGCAAATCAGAATCTACTAGAAATATTTCAGGAGCACTGCAGGCTGCTTTGTCCATCAATTCCTTTACGCTTCGCGCTGTACCTATGACCTTAAACGCAGGCTCCTGGCTGATGATGTTGGCCAAACCATCAAGCAGGGCGGCGTTATGGTCGGCTATAAATATCGAGTGGGTACCTTGCACGCTACTTCATTTGTAAACAATTGCAAATTTCCACGAAACGATACCCATCATGCAATGGGGCGAATACACACATTTTATAGGGTAAACACCCTACAAAAGGTTCACAGAAAAACACATGGTGGTAGAAGCGGGAAAGTGAAGATGAGTGCAACACAGCAGCAAACATATACAAAAGGCCGAGATCTCTCCTTTCCAGAGAAAAGCCTTTCAGTGATTGGGTTTGATTTATAAAATGTCAAAATCATAAGCAAAATTGATTTGATAACAAGGATTAACGATTTAAGATGTTCGAAGTTAGTAGGGCACTTCATAAATTGTTGTTCGTTAGCTTAGCGAAGCAATCTCACTGCAGGCAATCCTTGTTCATACTTCAAGCAGGCAATATGTTGGTAAGTTTCGAACCCTAAGCACCTAACCAAGTTTATTGGCGATACAGAATCGTATCAGCCCGGCAATGTTGTGCACTTCGAGCTTCCGCATGATATTGGTACGGTGGTTATCAACGGTGCTGGGGCTAATGAAAAGGGCGGTTGCTATTTTGTTGTTCGAATGGCCCTGGCAGAGCAACTTGGTTATTTCAAGTTCCCGCTTTGTGAGTTGTGTAATCCTTGTAATGTCAGCGCTTTCGCTTTGTGCAGCGGATGCAGGTTCATAAAACAATTGGTCGGAGAAATAAGCCTGGCCCTTTAATACCTTATTTATTGCGAAAATGAGTTCGTCGCTATCGCATGTTTTCAATAAATAACCCTTGACCCCTATTTCCCTGAATTTACGAACCAGGCTGCCTTCTTTATGCATGGTCAGCATAATTATTTTAATGTCTTCATCCTGCTTTAATAGTGTTTCAGAAGCCTGCAATCCATTCATCACAGGCATGTCAAGATCAACAATGCATAAATCAGGATTGAGTTTATTTACTTTAGCAATCAATTCGCTGCCATTTCGCGCGGTATCAATAACTCTGAGATTATCTTCAGCATTAATGATAGCAGTAAGACCGTTAAGCATCACTTCATGATCATCGGCAAGCAGTAGTTTATATTTGCCTTCCATCTCAAAGCAATATTTTAATGGTTACTACGGTTCCTGATCCTGGATTCGAATTAACTTTAAGCTGTCCTCTCAGCGAATTCACCCTGCTTGTAATATTTGTAATGCCTATGCCAGTAGTTGTGTTCAGGTTCATACCAATTCCATCATCGCTTACGCACAACACGCAGGTGGAATCGGTTCGGTAAAGTTGAATATCAGCCACTTTTGCCTGTGAATGCCTGATGATATTGCTCACCAGTTCCTGTGTTATCCTGTATAGTCCGATCTCGATTTCCTGGGCCAATCTTTCACGCATGTTCTGATGATTAAACCGGCAAACAATATTGCTGTTTTTAAAATTCGTATCAATCATGTCATCAAGAGCATCCACGAGTCCAAAATGGGTAAGCGCCCTGGGCATCATCTGATGTGAAACTGCCCTGATTTCATGGCTGGTATCCAGGATCAGGTGTTTTATCTTTTCCATTTCTGAATTGAGTTCCGGATACTCTTTGACAAGCTTTCGGGCCAGTACCTGGAAGTTCAAAGAAATGGCGCTAATCTGTTGTCCGATACCATCATGCAAATCTTTGGCAACCCTCTTTCTCTCTTCTTCCTGGGCGTTAATCAGCGCCACCAGACTTTTCTTTTGCTCCTGACTGATAGCTAGTTTTGTTCCGATTTGTGCTTTACGTTTCGTACGCAACATGAGTAACAGAATGCTGATTATCAGCAATATTGATAAAAATGTTATGCCCCTTATCCATTGCTGGGTACGGTTCGCAGATAATTGTGCCTGAACTTTTTCCTTCTCTAATCTGGCCGTTTCAGCTTTTTCGAGCAAAAGGGCCTTTTCCTTACCTTCAGTTTCATACCTCACCAGCATTTGGGCAACCTGATCAGTTTTCTTTTCATTGAGAATTGAGTCCTTCAAACTGGCATAACGAATATAAGCATCCATTGCATCATTGATGCTTCCCCGGGCTTTATACAATTCATATTTGCGGAACCAAATCTCACTTTCAACATCTTTCAGATGCAGCCGCTCTGCAAAATAGAAGGAGCTGTCCAAAGTATTTTCCGCCAGTGAGTAGCGTTTGGTTACAATATATACCTTGGCAAGGTTATTCAACATGTTTGGCCTCCTATCATCAGTTATGTCAAGTCGCAGGGCTTCAAGCAATAAATCTTCTGCATGGCCGAAATTGCCCATTTTAATGTTTGTGTTCGCAATGTTCGATAACCATTGTGCCAGGTAAACCTCATTGCCATCTTTCTTAAAATAATCAACTGCCAGATTGTTGTAGTACAATGCACTGTCGAAATTGCCAATCTCATCGTAAACAATACCAATACGACCATATATTATTCCCCTCCTGGTATCATCCTTTATGCTTCCAAGGGTTTCAAGGGCCTTTCGCTGCCATGCCAATGCCTCGCTATAGTTTTCGATACTGACATGTAAATAGCCGAGTGTTGATAATGATTCAACCATCAGCAAAGTATCGCCAGACTTTTGGTTTATCTCAAATACTTTCAACACACAATCCAAGGCCTCAGGAAACCATCCCTTACTGATAAAAATATCCGATGCATTCCTGTACCCATAATGGGCCCAGGGGTGGTCAAGCATGGAGAGAATCTCTGATGACTTAAGATAATACCTGAGTGCTGAATCAGGTTCAGTATCAGCCCAGGTGAGACCCATAAAAAGCATTGCCTTAGCTGTACCTTCTTTAAGACCCAGGCTATCCGACAAGTTGATAGCTTCGCGGCCATATCGGAAGGCAAGTGTATCCTGTATAATGAAATATTGCCGCGAAATATTTATAAGTGTATTAACCTTATCTTCTCCTTGCTGAGTTCCGGCCTTCCGAAGCATACTATCAATTTCAGACTGCTGCGCAAAACAGGCAGTTGCAGATGCCAACAATACTATCAATACACGTATCATAGGGCTGGCGAAATAAATGTGAGGAAGTGGATTTGTCCCTGGTTTGCAAATATAGAATTATTGATGAAAGTCTCAGTTCTTTACAAAAATTTTTAAAGATGAAAACCTCAAACAGTAAATCTAGTTACCCATTTTTAATTTCAGTGGAAATGATACACCGAATTACGCCAAAGCATTGAAATAAAAAATGAAACATGATCCCCTTTAAATTCTCACCAATGCTTAACGGTCAAGAACTATAAAAGGAATCATGTATCACCCTAACGAATTATCAGACTAAACTAATTCTTTATTACCTTCTCAATGCCCACAGCATCGCCATTTAATACACGCACCAGGTAAACACCGCGCGGTTTTTCACTGAGATCAAACTCATATTGTGTTGAACCTAACAGCCTGGAACTAATTATCCTCTCTCCCAGCATACTGTATATTTCAACCACTATGTACTCAGCATCCAGCGGTTCAAGCAGTTCTAGTATAAAGGCCCCGGTGGTAGGATTGGGGAACACTTTAAATCCAGAAGACTTGAGGAGCATTTCATCCACGATTTCAGACTCACTTCCATCATCCTCAACCAGCAGGCTTCTGTGGTTCGCACAATATGTATCATCTGTGATGATCTGAGCGTGCAGATACCCACCAGGCAATACATGTGTGCCTTCCAGCATACGGATGCGTTCCCCGGCATGCAGGTGCACTTCGCCGCCTGATTCAACAACAAACGGACCACCACCGCCAACAACAATTGAATCGGTTGCAGCATAGCAGGTATCAAATTCGTGAGGGATAAAGATATCGTGCAGGATGATGTCAATTGGGATAAAGGTTTGTGATATCCTGAACAGGTAATCCTCAGATTCTCCAAATCCAAACACTCCGCTACCATCCCAGCCGGCTGCTATCGGTGATTCGGTGATTGAGAATCTCGCCCATACATAGCCTGCATTCGGTCCAATCCTGAACTGTGGTGGTATGAGCGCCGACAAAGGCCCGCTGAAACCGGCTGGAACCATAAAATTCACAAGAACATGTTCAGGAACGCTGATATTAAAGAAGCAGTTGGATGCGCCACCCCACTGGCCATTCTGGTTCCAGTCAATGATCAGGTTAACGTACGCCGGAACATTTCCGGGAAGATTGTTGGTGACAAAAATGTCAATATTCTTGCTCCATTGCGCCATCCGGCATGTTCGCCACAGTGGGTTAGGACCATCGGCACAAGGAACAATAGTTTCGGAACCAACATTTCCAGTAATCGTGAATGCACGGGGTATGATCAGCCCTGCATCGCCATCCATCCAGCACTCATCCATGTTATACGTATTCGGGTTGAATATCGGACACCAGCCGGCATTGCCTTCGGCCTCGTAATCTACAAACTGGCCGAAGTAAGCCTCATGATTTCCGGTATGACTTATATAACTACCGGCAGGACCCACATTCATACAGCTTGGGAATAGCCCGGCAGTAAGCGGAGTCAGATACGCAGGTGCGCCTTCCGGTGCATCGCCGAAGTCAAACAGATCCTGAATTATCTCTTCCATTACAAAAATCAGATAATCTTCGGTTTCGCCAAAATTATAGATTCCGGTGCCGTTCCAGTTAGCCGGAACCGGCGATTCGGTAATTGAGAACCTTGCCCAAACATAGCCAGACTGCAGCCCAACAAGGAAGTTTGGAGGAACTAATCCTGACAATGGACCAACATAACCCGCAGGAACCGGGAAGTTGATCAATACATGTTCCGGAACCGGGTTGTTGAAGCAGAAAGCACCACCGCCCCATTGGCCATCCTGATTCCAGTCAATCAATACATTCACGTAAGCAGTGAGGTTAAAGCCGTTAGTGTTGTTAACAAAGATATCCAGGTCACTGCCCCAGTTAGCGGGAACACAGGTGTACCATGGCACTGGACTCTCTGGAATACATGGCACAATGGTTTCGCTGCCCAACGCTCCGACGATTGTATTCGGGATCGGGTACATCAAACCGGCATCACCATCCATGAAGCATTCGTCTTGGTTATAGGTATTCGGATTAAAGAGCGGACAGAAACCGGCGTTACCCTCGGGTTCGTAATCAACTGAAGGCCCGAAGAACATGCCTGGGTTCGTAAAATGCTGGATGTGGCTACCAGGAATACCAACATTTGTACAAGTCGGGAACTGCCCAATTGTAATCGGAGAAAGGTAAGCGAGGGCATCTTCAGGCGCATCACCAAATTCATATAAATCGCCCGTTTGGCATTCCTCAATGTGAACCAGATAATCTTCCACTTCACCATCAAACAGCAGGCCGTCGAAGTTAATGCTCGTACTTGTTGTCCTGAACCTAAAGCGTGCATAGGTATTTCCGGGCACTGCGGTCAAAGGAACGTTGAAATTAAGCAGGTTGCCACCGGCTGAAAGTGGTTGAATAGTAAATATATGTTCTCCAGCGCCGGTCCATGTTCCATCCTGATCGTAATCAATCCATAAATCAAGGAATCCGGTAACGGAAGCAGTAACATTTATTGTTGCGATTTGTCCTTGCATTAGCGTTGTCATGAAGTTTACTCCATCTTCATCATCCATGTTATTCAGATCGTCTCCATCAGCATTAACAGTAGGCTGGCCATCAGGCTCGGCGTCAATGAGTAAGCCAAGATGAACCCCAGGGACAATAATATGACGTGCCCCATTATTTACGAGTGTTGTGGGATAGAACCATCCGACAGGCGGGTTTTCAGGAGCATCGCCAAAATCAAGTTCATCGCATGGGATATCTTCAATAAACAAGGTGTAATCTTCAACTTCACCATCAGAAACCAAACCATCATAACTGATGGGGCCTGGTGTGGTTCTGAACCTGAAACGGGCATAGGTTTGCCCGGAAGCAGCGCCGCAGGGTATTTCAAATATAATATCGTTGATTCCTGCATTTACAGGAACACTCGCCAACACATGGTCGCCGGCATCAGCCCAGCTGCAATTCATATTATAATCAATCCATGCATCCAGGAATCCCGGTACCGAAGCAGTAACTATAGCTACAACCGATTGGCCGGGTTGTACGGTTGGTGGCAGGATCACACCATCTTCATCATCGCCTGAGGAGGGATAGAGTAAATCAATATCATCGCCATCGGCGTTGATATTTGGCTGACCGTCCGGTTCGGGATCAACAAGGCTGCCAAGGTACACACCAGGTACAATATTATGCCGCGCGCCATTGTTGGCCAATAAAGTAGGATAGCAGGCTGGATTGAGCAGATCCGGTGCATCGCCGAAATCAAGGTCGCCCAAATCGTTGCAGGTTACAGTGATACAGAAAACACCTGCAGAATCAACACATCCAAAATTATTCTGAACCACAACATGGAGTTCATAATAACCGGCTACAGGACTGTTGAACGGGAATGTTTGTCCGGTTCCTACAAGCGTGTTGGAGGCATCGTACCATTCAATTACCGGATAAGCGAGCGGATAGGTGTTGTTCCATGCGGTGGATGTCAAAGGCAATGGAATGTACATATCCAATGAGTCTTTGCAATCAATAGTTTTGCAACCCAACGGGAAGAGGCTCACATCGGGTTTTGGGAAGATCATTGCTGCAAAAGTGGTTGCAGAGCAGCCGGTTGATTTATTGGTAATGGTTACACTGTAAAATCCGGCTGCACTCACAACAGTGGTAGGCGTTGTTGCACCATTGCTCCACTGATAATTATATTGTGAAGGATCGTTGGGCGTTGCAGCAAGGAAATAGGGTACCCCCTCACAACCGGTTTCCCAGTTTGAACTCAATGGAGGCGTTTCATAGAATGTCACGCAAATGGTGTCGTAGTTTCTACAGCCAGTTGTAAGATCGGTTACTTCTACAATAAACTCGTGCTGGTAAGGGAGAGTGCCAGGCAAGGTGAGGGTAGCCGTAGTGAAGGAGGCGGCATTGCTGCCATTGGGGCTGAAAGAAGCCGATACAGCGATATCAGACCAGAAATAACTATAGTTGGCATCGTACCATGCCGAAAGGTTTAGGTTTTCTACACTTCCGGGAAGTGTACAATAGCTCCGTTGGGCAATAATTTTTGCTTTTGGCAATCCGTGCATGTAAATGTAAATGGCGTTTGATTTATCGGAACAACCAAATGAATTGGTAGCAACAACATAATATTCTCCATATTGTGTTGCATAATGTGTTGAAGCGTTTGCACCTGGAATTTGAACATCATCAAGGTACCATTGATAGGCACTCATTCCACTGCACGCGGTCAGTAATACTGAATCGCCGGGACAAAAATATGTATCTGCTGCCGAAATAATGCAGGAAGGCAAAGGATTAACGGTAACCGGTTTAATTACAGTTAACGTGCAATATCCGGGAAGCACCCCTATCAGGGTCACATTATAAACTCCACTTGCATCGTACTCATGTTCCGTGATTTGTGTAAACGAAGTTGCAGCATCGCCAAAATCCCAACTGAATTCAAAGCCACCAAAAGAAGGCTGGGCTACAAACGTCACAGGTTGGCCCACACATGCCGGATTAGGATTGATGGTAAAATCAAGGGCACATGGAGGAGGAGGCGGTCCACCACCACCACCTGAACAGTTGTCAACTATGATCAGAATATACTTAGTTACATCACAAATACCGTTTGACACCACAACTGAAAAAACATAAGTGGCTGGCACAGCCGGTAATGATACAATTGTATAAGATGGTGAACTAATCCCAACCGGAGCTCCATCCTGATACCACTGATAATTCGGAAATCCCGGTGTTGTGCTTAGCGTTAGATTGGCCGGTGCAGAAGGTAAACAATATGCTGTAGGCCCGTTTGCTGAAATTGGAGCTACAAAAGGAGGGTTCACAATGGTAACCGGGAAAACGTCAACACCGGAGCAGGAGGTAACGGTGATGTTGGCTGTGGTTGGTGTTCCGTGCCAGCGAATGGTTACCTGGTCAGTGCCCTGGCCGGTAAGAATACTCCCCCAGTTTGCCGGTGAAACCGACCACTGAAATCCGCCGGGAGGAATTGGTAATGGTGTAGAATAAGTTTCAATAGCATCAACACATACCGTTGCCAAGCCTGAAATTACAGGTGCCGGATACGGGTTCACTGCATGGCTTTGGGTCAGAGATTGGCAGTACATACCAGGGCTTATTTCTATTTCCTGGTAAACGTTTACAGTCCAGGGACCGGGTCCTGTAAGTTCAATAATAGCCTGATCCTTATCAACGCCAAGTTCCGAATGGATTATCCCGGTTCCGGGACCTACAGTCCAGACGTATGGGCTTCCTGTAACGTTTGATGTAATGCCGAAAGTGAAATTCTTATTCGGACAGGCAATTATTGGGCCAGTGATTAATCCTAGGATTGGCTTCGCAATCACCTCAACAACCTTGTAAGCATCAGGATTGCAGAAAGTACCGGCAGGAATGTGCGTGGCTGTAATCAGGTAAGTGCCAGGCACATTCCATGTAATATTGTTTGAAACCGATGGCCCTGGCGAATAAGTTGCACCGGCAGGAGTAACATTCCATGTAGCAAGACCATTGGTTGAATAAGCGATAATATCACCTTCGCAGACTACATCGGGTCCAAAGATTTGAAAAACATCAAGAACGTTGACAATGATGTTGCTGCTTCCATTGCATCCTGCCAGCGGGTTAGTGTAATTGCATTGCACTGTATATGACCCCGGGGTATGAAAAGTAATGTTCACATTGGCTTTGTTCAGATCTGGCGTGTTGATGGTATACAAACCGCCGGTTACAGTCCATGTGTAATATGTTCCGGGCATGTGAGGCAGCGAGTAAGTTCCTGAAGACCCGACACAAAGAATCGCAGGACCATTGATTGGCAGGTTGGGATACAAAACCGGTACATTCATGGTTGTTATGCCAGGGCATGGACCTGGGCCGCAGCCAGGTGTTTCAAGTGTAACTGTTGTTGGAACACTATAGCTAACATCCCATAGCACTTCTATACAATTTGTACCGGCGCCATTGATAATGGTTCCTCCGGTTACAGTCCAGTTATACGTTGTACATGTATCGGGGGTGCAAAATGTGGAAGTAAAATCGGGGCATACTGTTCCGTAACAGCAATCTGTTTCAATGGTTGGACCTTCTCCGGCCAGTACCACAATGGTTTTTGATATCGTGTCGCTGCATCCGCAAGCCCGGGGCAAATCACTGCCTTGTGCACCGCCGGAGCCAGCATCTGTTACTGTAAGAATCACAGTATAAACACCCGGACTGGTATATAAATGTGTAGGTTGGAAAAGATCGGAGGTATTGCTGTCACCAAATTCCCAGTGGTAAGCGCTGCCACCGGCTGAAAGATTGGTGAAGAAGATGGGTGTATTGGCGCACACAGTATCTGCTGAAGGCAGAAAATCTGCTTTCGGGCCGTCAATCAAACAAACTTCGTGCATCAGGGAATCAATGCAGCCGTTTAATCCTGTGATCACAACTTTTATAAACCCGGAGCCGCCATTGCCCCAGGTAATAACTCCAGGATTTCCGGGATTGGGACTTGTTAGCGTTCCACCAACAACAGTCCATGTATAAGTATACACCGGATCATTCGGGTAAACAGTGTAAACATGAACGCTTTCGCGACATGCTGCCATAGCTTTCCCTTGTCCGGGAACAGGTGTACCGGAATTATTGTGGCATGCTCCTTCAGGCGGGCATATTTCAACAGCATCCTTTAACCTGAATTCCGGGCAGCAGGTTGTCTGCGCCTGAGTGACTCCGAGAAATACGAACATCAATAAGAAACTTGCAATGATTGAACCGATAAGTCCATTGTGGCTTCTTTGTCCGGAAATACCATACACGGTAATACCTGAAACAGTAAATTTCTTTTTCATAACATGGTTTTTTGGTTTGTTAGCCGCTTTTTCTTCGGCGTGTTTATTGGCGGTAAATGTTCAGACAAAGGTAGTTAGGGTCTAATCGGAAGTCTCTGGCATTTATCAAATACTTTTACCGGTTTTAACAGGAAACATATCCTTAAAAATAAGGTAATAAAACCCAGCACTTACTGATTGGAATTTACCTTCACTTTCTTATATTAAGGCACTTGGCACAACACTCAGATTTACAATTGGTTGAGAAAAGGTTGTT